>JANNIV010000294.1:0-8389 GCA_031405355.1 Nitrospira sp. | reverse complement strand
CCGTGAAGACACCAGCTTGGCTGAAACAGATTTTGGAAGGGTGGATAGGTCGATGGCGTAGATATCGTAGGAAAGAGGCGCCACCGGCCATCCGCCACCGGAATTGACATACATCGTCTCGCCGACCTGAATGCCGCCACAACCGGCAGGATGGATCTCATTATTGTTGAGTGTGGCCACAAGGCTCATTGGCGTGGTGGTGACATCGAATACGAATAGCCCACCTCCCCGCAGCGTGACAAACGCATAGCGACTGGATGACTCCGTGATGGGGCATATCGGCGAAGTATCCGGGCGTTCCCCACCCTCCAGCAAGGCAAGATTCACCATATCCTTTTCGGGATCAAAGCTGAATGTATGCGCTGCATAGTCAGTCCAAATACGGACAAATTTCTTTTCGATGATATTCGCCGCAATCGCCATCTTCTGGTTAGGCGTCGGCCAGGCCGCATGGGCATTTTTCCCCATCGATAAGCAGGCCTCCGGCTTACGCGTCTTGGCATCCATGAACAGCACGTGCCCACTCAGAAATGAGAGGATCACATGACTCTGGTCCTTGTTGAAGAACAGCATATGCGGCCGCCGGACCGGTTTCTTGGTCGCCGCTTCACAAAATGTATTGATCTCGCCGGACAGATCGATCGTGACGGCCGGTTTTGCAGCGGCAGGGTTCGCCGCAAGCGCCGCACCGTCATAGATATGGAGAAAGCCGCCGCTTTCTTTCGCCGTATCGGATTGATCCGTCAACCACACTTCATAGGCAGAGGCCGGAGCGATGCCTCCGATTCCCACTCCAGCCCAAACCAGGGCACTCCCCACGATGGCGAGAATAAGACGAGACAGACCTCTGCTCGCCAAACCGTAAATTGTCATCATTGGCCTCCTTCAATCAGACGTGATAGGCGTAAATTTAGTCGCTTGCGAATAGGCAATGATCTCCATACTCGTAGAAACGGCTCTAGGGTAAGAGGATTCTCGTGGAAGATCAATGGCCTCTCTGTCCAGCAGGATGCTAAAAAAGCCGACCAGTGATCGATGAGACATGAGCGGTGCCCTGCAAATCCAGATCGAGCAGGACGGCGCTGCCTGGTTCCTTGAGGTCGAGCCGGGTCGGCATCCGATCGACAAATAGTTTGGCCAAGGACACTGCAGCGATGTGCGGAGCCTTGATCGAGAGATTGGAATAGAGCCCGATCCGGATATTCATCGGACGCGCACCCGCCGTCAATTGAGGCTTGAGGTGTGCATCCACGAATCCCACCAGCATCCCACTACCGTCAGCTAGCTTATGAATCTCAAACGCATTGGAGAGGGGCGGTATCTGTTCCAACGAGAGATCCGGACTTCGTGTGATCAAAGCCATGCCCAGGAGCTTGGGGGTAATCAATCCAAAGCTCTTCGTCGGTGCAACCGAGAGACGGATCACCGACGTGGAGGAACTGAGTGCTGACACCCCATTTTTAGCCCGCAATTGAAGCCGTAATGTCGTTTCACTTCCAGTTGCCTCGATAAAGACCGCTGCCGGTGCAGCCTTTTGCACGGGGAACACTTCCGGTTTGCCTCCTTGTGCCCCAGCAAGCGAGGCCTGGACAAGGCTCAAGAGGGTACAGACAAGCAGGGAACCCGCGACTAAATTGGGAACAGGCCGAGTTCGTGTCAATTGTGGAACGCAGTCAGGCATCGACGCGAGGTCTGTTGGCATGGCGATAAAGAGCAACTCTCTCGGACAACGGACAGCACTACTCTTTATCAAGGCTACCCTATGAGGTAAAATCTAGATCACATCATTCATGCGGGCTAAGCCCCGTGAAGCATAGAGCTGGAACGCGTGAGGAGTTAATCGGAAGAGGTGAACCGTCGTGTTCGAGAAATGTTGAGTTACATGGCCCGCTTCTCAATCTTCTCTGTCGAAACCAAATCAGTCCTTCGAGTCAGACCCCGCGGAATACGAAGGCGACGTTCCGCTTCTTCGCTAGCCTGGCGTGTTTTCATATAGATGATTCTTGCGCCCGGCTTGAATGTGAGATAGTACCAAATCCATTCCGACATCACCCGCATACGACTGCGAAACTCGATCAGTAAGAAAACATGCACCACGCACCAGAGCAACCAGGCGGACAGGCCGGATAGGCGCAAGAGGCCGATCTGCGCTACGGCCTGTGCTCGTCCGATGGTCGCCAGCATGCCTCGATCCGCGTAGACAAACGGCCGGCGCTGATCAGGCCCAGTCTCTTCACGAATGAGCCTCGCAACATAGCGGCCTTGCTGCACGGCGACGGGAGCGATTCCCGGCAGAGGGTTCCCGTCCGGATCGGCACAATGCGCGGCATCGCCGATGACAAAAACCCAGGGGTCTTCTGGAATCGTCAGATCCCGTTGAACCTTGATCCGGCCGGACCCATCCTGGGGAAGTCCGAGTGAAGTCAGCAGCGGCGACGCCCTATTGCCTGCCGCCCAGATGATATGCGTGGACCGAACGAATTCGCTCCCGATCATCAGGCCATCGGCACGGATCTCACTCACCGGGCTGTTGAGCTTGATCGTGACGCCTTTGCGTTCGAGCGCAGCCGCCGCTTTCGCCGACAGATCGGGGCTGAACCCTGGTAGAACGCGAGAGCCGCCTTCCACGAGCAGAATGGCAAGATCATTGAGGCGCAAGTTTGGAAAATCAGGCCCCATGGCCTTGCGCCCGATCTCCGCCAGCGAACCGGCCAACTCCACGCCGGTAGGCCCTCCCCCCACGATCACGAAGGTGAGTCGCTCTCCTGTGCCGATGGCCATGCGTCGGCGTTCAGCCTCCTCAAACGCCAGCAGCATCTTCTCGCGAAGGTAAACAGCATCGGCGAGGGTCTTGAGTCCTGGCGCAGACTCTTCCCACGTGTCGTGCCCAAAATACGAGTGCCGCGATCCAGGCGCCACGATAAGGACGTCGAACGCAATCGGCCTGCTGTCCCGCAATCGTATGAGACGCGCCGCACGATCGATGGATAAGACTTCATCCATGACAACGCGAACATGCGGATGCCGCCGAAAGATCGTGCGTAACGGCCAGGCGATATCGCCAGGAGACAGCGCGGAAGTGGCCACCTGGTAGAGTAAGGGTTGAAACAGATGATGATTGGTACGGTCGATAAGCACCACGTCGGCATCGTGCAACGATTGCGCCGCCGTCAGGCCTCCGAACCCGCCCCCGATGATGACAACCTGTTTATGAGGCATGAAAGTGACCTCTAGCCCACAATAATCACGACGACGCCTACTCCAACCGTCGATACACCACGCGCCGCGAAGCGTGGTGCCGCTGTCATCTTGTCTCTTACTCGTAAGCCTGGCTTGACTCTAGCCGAACCTCACGAGATACGCCCGAAAAATCTATCTCCGCGACAGATTCCCTGCTTTTTGAAACTCCAAAATAGTGCTCTCTTATTTCATCTCCATACGTATCGGTTTAAGTGTTGAAATACTGGAACTCAATTGAAAGGGGCCTGATCGAGCTTCCACTGCGCGCGTCCAACAAGGGCCTTCGGAGGCCGCGCGTTGCGCGAGCGCAGAAGACCGTCAGACTCCATCCTCATTCTCTGCCGGCGCTGCCGGGGGGGGGATACTTTCCTGTTTGAACATGGCAACTACTTGCGAAGGGTGAAAGCGGTTTGTGAAGCCAAGCGCACCAGGGCCTCTTTCACTCGAGGCCCTGGTGGCCGTGA
Organism: Nitrospira sp.; assembly: GCA_031405355.1. GTDB lineage: Bacteria > Nitrospirota > Nitrospiria > Nitrospirales > Nitrospiraceae > Palsa-1315. The sequence continues at coordinate 4,685 of JANNIV010000294.1, read as the reverse complement.
AGATGATTGAGCGCAACCCTATTCCACTTCGACGATAATGGTATGGGTAGCCGTGACAAGATCGTGGTCCTTCGTGGCGCCAGTCACGGTGATCTTGTGATCCCCCTTGCTCAGGCCCTTAAACGTCCCGGAAAAACCCTTCTGATACTGACCGTCCAGGTACACATGGACATGCGTGGCTTGGGAGCCCTTGGTCAACTCATACTTCAACTCAAAGCTGTCGTCGACCTCATCCCCGTCCTTGGGAGACGTAATCATCACCTTCGACCCGTCCTCTATCAGTGGTTTAGCTGGTTTATCCGCTGCGAAGACTGGTGCACCGCTGAGACAGCTCACTAACACAATCCCTAATACCATGAACCCGATACGTCCCATCATCTGCATCGCGACCTCCTTAGTTGAACCAGCTGAATGGACACTGCAGCTTACCATCGCCTGTGGGATATTTGCTTGTTTGATTTCCCATTGCTCTCCAGTGGAGAATGTCTGGCAATCTACTTCTGAGGATTGCCCCAGTCAATCCGCACATACGCGCATCGAACGAGCACCATCTGAGCGGGTGCGTTCTGCGAGCAAGAGGACGACCGGCTGCCCATCTCACCCTTATTTAACAACTGCCCAGAGCTTAAGGAGGGAGGCAGTACCCTGCCCGGTTGATCTCGTTGTCCAGTTTGTTAGATAATTATCTGTTAGACAACGGTATCGGACAATGGAGGTAGATATCATGACCAAATCGCAAGCTGCTGCATTACGCGAGAAGTGGGCAGAGGGGGAAAATCTACCTTGTCGGCATCTGCACCTGGAATTGGAACACAACAACAACGATTATTTGACCGACAACTATCACTGTACTGCCTGCGGTGAATTGGTTGCCGCTAACACCCGTGATCCCTTTCAAGTCGTCTGACCACGACCAATCCATCCCCCTACGTCTTCAGGATCCGAAAGCGGAGTTCACTGAGCGAAAACATCCGTTAGGCGCGAGCACCTCTGAGAATGCCTGCACGGGCAATAGCGCATTCCTATCCGAGCGAATATTGACCAGCACGTACGCGTGACGGCCTTCGCTGCCGGCCTGTCGTACCAACTGCCCCTTCTCTCGACCCTCTGCGGCAACTCTTCCATGATCAGCGGAAGTCCTACCGCCCAGCCTCTCCCAGCCTCTCTATCTGCCTAGGTAACCGCTCTTTTCTTCATCTTGTAGCTAGCGTGATTCGGTCGTCTGTGCTATAGACCGCATCGGGTCTCGCCGAACCACCTCGAAAGACAAAGCACGATGCCGACGTCCATTGGTGTGATCTTCATCGTTTTCTCCACCCTCATCATTCTGAGCATTTTGACAATCAAGCTCTCGAATCGGTTTGGCATCCCCTCACTGGTCTTGTTTCTCGCCATCGGTATGTTGGCGGGGTCCGACGGTCTTGGCGGCCTCACTTTCGACAATCCGTCTTTGGTGCGGTCGCTGGGTATCACTGCGCTCGTCTTGATTCTATTTTCTGGTGGTTTGGACACGGAGTGGGCGGCGGTACGCCCCATCGTGTGGCAGGGGCTATCGCTCTCGACCGTCGGGGTTCTGATCACTGCGCTACTCATCGGGATGTTTGTCGCTTGGGTCCAGGGATTCACATTCCTGGAGGGCCTCTTGCTCGGCGCAATTGTATCGTCCACCGATGCTGCAGCCGTCTTCATGGTGCTACGAGCGCGAAGGACCAAGATCCCCCGGCGATTGATCCAATTGCTCGAATTTGAATCAGGCAGCAACGATCCGATGGCCGTCGTGCTGACAATCGCGCTGATTCGACTGTTGACGGAACCCTCGACCTCTTTTGGGGAGCTCGTCCTATTCTTCGTGATGCAAATGGGCGTGGGAACGGCGATCGGTATTGCGATGGGCGAAATCATGCGACGATCGTTCAATGCGCTCGACTTGGAGTTGGAGGGCATTTATCCGGTGTTGTCGGTGGCGCTGGCGCTGCTGACCTACGGCCTGACCGACTACCTGGACGGGAGTGGCTTTCTTGCCGTGTACCTGGCGGGGCTCGTCATGGCGCGAAAACCGTTCACTCACCAGCAGAGCGTCTTACACTTTCACGATGGGCTGGCCTGGCTGATGCAGGTCACCATGTTTTTGGCGCTGGGGCTACAAGTATTTCCGGCAAGGCTCGTGCCAATCGCCGGGGTGGGCCTCCTGGTTTCTCTTTTCCTGATCTTCATCGCCCGCCCTGCAAGTGTCCACGCGGCGCTGGCTTTTTCGCCGATGTCCTTTCGAGAGCAGACTCTTGTGGCCTGGGCGGGGCTCCGAGGGGCTGTGCCGATCATCCTCGCGACGTTTCCCATAGTGGCCGGGGTCGAAAAGGCAGACATGATCTTTCACCTTGTGTTCTTTATCGCGCTCACGTCCGTCGTCATGCAGGGGACAGCGATTCCGTTGCTTACGCGAATATTGAAGATCGGAACTCCCCCATCGAGTGAAATTCGATCCGGCCCACAGCACAATCCGCCGGCGCCCCCAAAACCGATGCCGTAATTCTCTGCAGAATGGATGGTCAACAAATACAAACAGGGTGCCTGGAGATTACGTGAGGTAGTCCAGAAGAAGGGCTGGAAACGGTTTATGAAACCCAGTGCACCAGGGCCTCTTTCACAAGAAGCCCTGGTGGCCTTGAAGATGACTGGCCCTGCCCTATTGCACGTCGACGGTGATGCTATGGCTAGCCGTGACAGGGTCGTGGTCCTTTGTGGCGCCGGTCACAGTGATCTTGTGCGTCCCCTTGCTCAGGCCCTTAAGCTCCCCCTTAAAACCCTTCTGATATTGATCGTCCACGTATGCATGGACATGCGTACCTACGGAGCCCTGGGTCAACTCGTACTTCACCTCAAAGGTGTCATTGACCTTGTCGCCGTCCTTGGGAGACGTAATCGTCACCTTCGACCCGTCCGCTACTGGTGCAGCCGCTGGTTTATCCCCTGCGAAAACTGGCCCCACGCTGAGACAGCCCGCCAACGCGATCCCTAATCCCATGAACCCGATACGTCCCATCATCTGCATCACAACCTCCTTAGTTTGAACCAGCTGAATGAACAATGCACTCTACCATCCCCTCCCGGATATCCTCTTCTCTGACTACCAATCGTTCCCTAGCAGAGATTATCAAAACATTCTACTTTTCAAAATTGTCTCAGTCAATCCGCACCTACGCGCATCGAGCAATCTTCATCCATCTAAATGATCCTTCCAAGCTTGCTTGCCTATCTCTTGCGGGGCAGCCTGGTCGATCCTCGAATGCGCGCGTCGAACGAGCACATTCTTATCGTGCGCGTTCCGCGAGCAGGAGGACGACCAGGCCGCCCCTCCCTCTCCCCCCTCACTCCCCAATATGGTACGGTAGTGAAACTCTGGAGCCAGACGATGACCATCCAGGCACAATTTCCAGATGAGCAAAACCTCGCGGGCGCCTTCATAAGGCAACCTGACGCTTTTACACACTGGGTTACCGCCAATGGCAACTCGGGTTACCAGGCAGCGAGCGGCCGCTACCATCTCTATGTCTCATGGGCCTGCCCCTGGGCGCATCGGACGATTATCGTGCGGAAACTCAAGAAACTGGAAAGCGTGATCGGCATGACGGTCGTAGACCCGATTCGCGACGAGCGAGGCTGGGCCTTCCGCGAAGGACCGGGCCATTCACTCGATCCCATCAATGGATTCCAGTTCCTCAGCCAGGCCTACAAGGCCACCGATCCGAACTATCGGGGGCGGTTCACCGTCCCCGCGCTGTGGGATACGGTGACGAAGCGCATCGTCACCAATTCCGACGACGATCTCATGCGCATGTTCAACGGCGAGTTCAATCGCTTTACCACCAGTAGAATTGATCTGTATCAGGAAGGAATCAGGAAGGAGATCGACGACCTCAATACCTTCATCTACGAAAACGTGAACGACGGGGTCTATCGCGCGGGATTTGCCACTTCGCAGCAGGCCTATGAACGAGCCGTGTTGCGTCTTTTCGAGGCCCTCGACCAACTCGAGGCGAGGCTGGCGCGCCAACGCTATCTCTTCGGCTCACAATTTGTCGAAACCGATTGGCGCTTGTTCGTTACCCTCGTACGCTTCGACGCCGTCTACCATGGCCATTTCAAATGCAACCTTAGACGGATCATCGACTACCCCAACCTCTTCGGTTACCTCAAAGACCTCTATCAGACCGACGGCATCGCCGATACCGTCAACTTCGACCACATCAAGCGGCACTACTACATCACCCACGACGACATCAATCCAACCCGTATCGTCCCTCTTGGTCCCGACCAAGATCTGACCACTCCTCACGGCCGAGAACATTTGCAATAACGAGAAGGCTGGTCTATCTGGTTTGTTTGGTTTGTCTTGTGTATTTGGTTGAACCAGAGAAACTAGAGCACCAGCTTCGAAGCAGACCTTGCGTGACTGATACGTTCGTGGTAGGGTGCAACGTGATCGCGTAAGACCTTCCGTGCTTGGAGGCTGCAGTCCTCCTGGAAACACGAAGTCTAACGCGATCTTTTTTGTCCGCACGCAGCCGTTCTGCATCTGCCGAGCACTCCGCCTAAGGCGTACCCATCCATCGCTCGCATTGCTAGCCCGACATCGCCGTGGGGTCGTCTTTTATTACTTAAAGAGGTGCATCCTTGTTTCAAGAAAT
>JANNIV010000293.1:0-3097 GCA_031405355.1 Nitrospira sp. | reverse complement strand
GCCCCAATGCCCATCCGGCATACAGAGCGCATACCGGCGAATGCCTGGCAGACAGGCGACATTGGTTACCTGATCGAAGACCCCGGAGTCCATGGCCTGAAGAATCTCTCTGGTTGCATAAATCCTGGCCGGCACCAGCATTCCGGGTTTTTCAGACAGAGGGATTTCCCAAATCTCGTCCGTAATCCGATTGACCGTCATGTCGGTGTTGAGATTCATATTATGAAGCGGCCTGCAAGCGAGAAAGGCGCGATGAGCGAGAAGTGTATGAAAGACGACTGTCTCGAACACGTCGCGCTTGCCTCGCTCGACTCGCATGTCTCGCAGGGATCAGACATCGAGCACCACGCGTACCTTCCAGCGTCCGCCTGTCTGCTTGAGCTCGTAGAGATGTTTTGTGACTCCTTTTACATCGGCGTGGAGTTCTTGTATCAACTGATCCACCGGTGCGCCGATCAGACGTGCCTGCAACAGCCAGAGTTCTCCTTCCCGCGTCATGGTGAGCGGCGCCTCTCGGAAAACAACCCCAGCTGCGTCCTTCCAGTAGACCATCTCCGACAACCAATCGAACAACAGCGCCGACGGATCAAGATCGCTTCGTTCAATCGCACGCTCCCACCCACCGGATACCGTGGAAGGAGTCGCCATAGTCTCTAGGACGGCCTGTGTGGCGCCGCGAAAGACCTCCTCGATCGACTCCCCCTCAGCCTCAAAGCCGATATCGGCCCAGGCAATCTCTTCAAGAAACCGAAAGGTCCAGGCCATAGACATCAGACCGGCGGCGTGGCGCGTCGCACTCGCCGAATGAGGGACTGGAGGTGGCTGAGCCCAGGAAACGTATGCCCAAAGGGATTGGGGATTTTCCCCTTGAGAAACATCTTGATACCCAAAGGCAGGATATGCAGCAGCCCACGAGGGGCAAACCCGACTACTTTCAACGGCAGGATCGCTTCGTTCAAACGCCCTTGCTGCTCGACCAGATCGGTAAAGCCAAGGATATGCCGCGCGCCTCCGGTCGCCACGAACCCCTGTTCGAGCGAAGCCCGCCGCAACCTGACGATCGCCTCCATCGGTTTGACATCTTTCGGACAGACCTCCACGCAGAAGTTGCAGCGTGTGCAATCCCAGATCCCATCCTCGTCTTGGAGCGCCGAGAGCCTCGCCCTTGTCGATGAAAGAGATTCTCGTTGGTCGGAGAGGAAACGATCGGCCTTCGCCAATGCAGCAGGACCGGCAAACCCCTTCGAGACTTCATGCACCGTACAAGCGGCAACGCAGGCGCCGCACATGATGCAGGCATCCACATTGTGAAACTGCGGATTGACATGGCCCTGCGCCAGCGTGTGAACAGGCACATCATCATCCGCTGGCCGAGCACCCGGCATCAGCCATGGATGCACGTCGTGGATTTTCTTCCAGAACGACGCCATATCCACAACCAAGTCCTTGATCACCGGCAAATTGCGCAGCGGCGCGACCGCGATGTGCCCATGCCGTTCAAGTTCTTTGCGGAGAGAGGTGCGGCAGGCCAGCTTCTCACTGCCATTGATCGTCATCGCACAGGAGCCGCAAATTGCTGAGCGACAGGAGTAACGAAGGGCCAAACTCCCATCGCACTCGTTCTTGATGCGGATCAACGCATCCAAGACGGTCATCCCGCGACCGACATCGAGCCGAAACTCTTGAGGATGAGCGGTGGAATCGACTTCGGGGTTGAATCGTTGAATCGTGAAGGTCAGGCGCATAGAGGACGTGAAACGTTAAACGTAAGGGGTGAGGGGTAAGGAGTTAGGGGTACCGCGTGGGGTGACGAAACATTCAAGAAAGAGGAATATCTTTCAATTTCCCCTCACCCTTAACACATCACCCTTTTCCTACGTCAGCCCAACTCGAATATCTTTGGAGAGTTCGTCAGATTGCGGCATCCGTCTTTGGTGACGAGCACCATGTCCTCGATACGGACGGCGCCCAGGCCTGGATAGTAGAGGCCCGGTTCGACGGTGACGACGTGGCCCTCTTGGAGCAGAGACCCGGTGCGGCTGATGCGCGGCATTTCATGGATATCGAGTCCAACCCCGTGGCCGGTGCCGTGAAAGTAGCCCTGCATGCGCCCGTTCACCAGCCCTGTCTGATACCCGGCCTTCTCAAATCTGGCCAAGATCCCTTGATGAATCCGCTTCCCGTCCGCCCCGTCTTTGACTTTCGTGATGGCCTCTTCCTGTGCATCCAGGACTGCCTGGTAAAGCCGCTTCAGCTCGGGACTCGGGGTCCCGCGTACCACGGTCCTGGACATGTCGGCAAAATATCGGTTGGAGGCCGAACGAGGAAACACGTCGAAGATAATGCTGCGGTGAGCCGGCAACGGCCCACTGCCTTCGTTGTGCGGGTCGCAGGCCTGCTCCCCACCGGCAACGATGGTATGCTGGGCAATACAGTCGCACTCCATCAATTTCACATTGATCAGCTTCTTCACTCGCTCCGACGTCAGCGGTACCCCCTCGAACCACAGGCGATCCTTATTGATCGAAGCCTGACGCAGCATGTCGTGGGCGGCCGCGACCGCCTGTTCGGTCGCGCGCTGGGCTGCTTCGATGTAACGGACTTCTTCAGCGGTCTTCACCACACGCTGCTCGTAGAACGGGTCCCTTTTCGGGTGCAGCTGATACCCCAAGGACTGGAACTTGACGGCATGGCTGAAGGGAAAGTTCGCCGGGACTAGGATCTGCGTGATGCCGGCTTCTCTCAAGAGAATACAACGACAAGTCCGAGTTGTGGAAAAGCGATGGCACTGTGGCTGGTACAGTCCAGGTCAAAAACATGATCCACGATTACCTTGCCGGGCCCTACATCCCCTACACCAAAGTGGGCGGCAAGGTGTTCTACGCCATCAATTTCGGCGAGCTTTGGGTTACCGACGGCACAACCTCAGGCAGCCTGCTGCTGAAGAACTGGGCCAGCGACCAGATCAGCACCTTCCACGTGTTCAACAACCAGTTGATGCTTTTCGCCGACAGCGACAACAACACGACTTCCGAGCTGTGGAAATCCGACGGGACAGTGTCCGGCACCGTGCAGGTGAAGAACACCTTGCACACCT
>JANNIV010000292.1:0-6411 GCA_031405355.1 Nitrospira sp. | reverse complement strand
TTGGACGATGGCGACCCGATTGGGAATGTCCCCCGCAGCGTAAGTAATGAGGGACACACCATTCTTTCACAAGATCTCGTCGAGGGGTCTTATCGAGTGCTGATCCGTCGCCGTGAAGATGAGTAGTTTTGCGGTCCTCCCCCATATCCTTCTATGACGACCGTCACTGCTGAGTTATTCGATACTGGTTCGATCTGATTGACGAGCTCACCAGGCTTTCCTCGAAAAAGGGTCTCCTCGTTCGTTGTGAGATTCACGGCGACGGCAATTCGTCTGGAAGGCAGTATCTGCACGAGGGCTTTCAGGAGGCCTGTAAAGGATCTTGGATTCACAAAGCATACGAGGGTTCTGCGTTCTTTTTTGAGCCGGGAAAGATATTGGGCGAGACGAGGCCCGGTTGCGGGAAGGCGTCCCTCAAAAATGATTGCATCGCCGGAAAATCCGGAGATCGCCGTCGCTGCCGTTATGGCAGAGGGGCCTGGAATGGACTTGACGGGGATTCCTGCCTGATGGGCAGCAGTTACAAGCAGGCTGCCAGGGTCATAGATGACCGGAGTGCCGTTGTCCGATACGATGGCGACATCCTGCCCCTGCATGAGCCGATGCAGAAGGAGCCGAACTTTTTCATGGCGATTAGATATGCCGTAGCTTGTGATTGTTGTGGTAATGCCATGATGGGCCAGGAGTATCTGGGTCGTGCGAGGGTCTTCTGCGGCAACAATCGCGATACGACGCAATAAAGCAAGGGCCCGAAGGGTGATATCATCAGGGTGCCCAATCGGCGTGCTGATGACATAGAGGGTGCCGGATGGGCAAGCCATGGTCGCCTTACCTCCTCCGCCCCGTTCGTTTGGTTGACTCCCATCTCGCGCCATCGATATAATTCCTCGTTTTATGACTGTCAGTTTCTCCTGAGAAGTTGAGAGGATAGACATCTATGTCCGCCATGTTTTTCGTGGTGACGATGGCCCTCTATTTTGCGGCCACCATTTCCTTTCTTGCCTACTTACTCTGGCCTTCTGAAGTTCTGGCAAACGTCTCTCTGGGTATGACGGCGACCGGGTTTGCCGCACACACGGTCGCGTTGGGCGCAGGGATGATCGGGGGCACAGACATCTCGACGCCGGGATTTTATGAAGCCTTGTCGTTTTTCTCCTGGGTCCTGATTTTAGTCTTTCTTGCCGTGGAGTTTCGCCATCATTTGCACGTACTTGGCTCGTTCATCGTCCCTCTGGCGTTGGTCTCTCTGGTTTCTGCCGCTGCATTGCCGGAAACCGCTCCGACGCTCACACCGGTGTTTCGGACCCTCTGGGTCCACGTCACCCTGAGCATGCTCGGTACCGTGGGGTTTGCCGTGGCCTTTGTGGCTGGTGTGATGTATCTGATTCAGGATGGACTTCTCAAGTCCAAGCGTTTCAATGTCCTCTACTCAAAGTTGCCAGCCCTGGACTTTCTTGACCACCTGAATCAACAGTCGATCGTCACGGGGTTTCCTCTGCTCACGCTCGGCATCATTACGGGTGCGCTGTACGCAGAGTTATCTCTTGGGTCGTATCTGAGCTGGAATCCCGAGCAAACAGGGGCGTTGGTGACCTGGGTGTTCTATTTTGTCGTATTGACAGGACGTTTGACGGTGGGCTGGAGAGCCAAACGAGCGGCGTATCTCACGATTATCGGATTTGCCGGAGTTATTCTGACCCTCATTGGCGTGCTCATCAAGAGTCACGGCCCGGTGTCATGATATGCACATTATTGTTGTCGGCTTGAGCCATAAGACCGCTCCGGTTGAAATCCGGGAGAAACTGGCGATTCCTGAAAGTCGGATGGGCGAAGCCTTGTCCCGGCTCTGTTCATATCAGGGGGTGAGGGAGGGGGTATTACTCTCGACCTGCAATCGTGTTGAGGTCTATGCCGTCGTCGACGAGATCGAATCAGGGTATGGACGAATCCAGGACTTCCTGGCTGATGCCCACCTTTCCCTGTCTTCGGAGCAGCTGACTCCCCATTTGTACTGGCACGAGGGAGATCGGGCGATTAGCCATTTATTTCGGGTGGCTTCCAGCCTCGACTCCATGATCGTCGGCGAATCGCAGATTCTTGGTCAGATCAAAGATGCGTTCGAGGTTGCGCTGACACACAAGGCGACCGGCATCATCTTGAACAAGGTCGTAAAGAAAGCGATCTCCGTCGCCAAGCGTGTGCGGACTGAAACGAAAATTTCCGAGATGGCGGTGTCGGTGAGTTATGCTGCGGTCGAGTTAGCCAAAAAGATCTTTTCGGACTTAAGCGATAAAACTGTTTTGTTGGTGGGAGCGGGGGAGATGGCCAAGCTGGCGGCGAAACATTTTATCGCCAACGGTGTCCGGCATGTCCGGGTGACGACCAGGAGCCCGCAACATGCGCAAGAGTTGGCGAACCGATTCGGCGGCACCGCGGTTGCGTTTGAGGAGTTTCGGGAGGACATGGCTTCCGCCGATATCGTCTTAGTATCGACTGGCGCCGCGCACTATCTTGTGAGCGAGGATGACGTGCAGCGCTCGGTCAAGCAACGGATGAATCGTCCGATGTTCTTGATCGACATCTCCGTTCCTCGCAATATCGATCCGGCGGTGCGGCATGTGGACAATGCCTTCCTCTTCGACATCGATGACTTGAAGACGCGGGTTGAACGGAATCGAGGGGAACGTTTAAACGAGGCTGAGAAAGCCGAGCGGATGGTGGTGGATGAAGTCGGGATTACGCGGCAATGGCTCCAGTCGCTGGAGGTCACTCCCACGATTGTGGCTCTCCGTGCGCGGGTCGAAGACATCAAGCAAATTGAGCTCGACAAGACCTTGGGTCGATTGGCGAATCTGTCCACGCCGGAGCGTGAATTGGTTGAAGCAATGGCGTCGTCGATTGTGAACAAACTCATTCACAATACAATGATGACGCTCAAGGCTGAAGTGAATTCCTCGGATGGAACGGCCTTTATCGAAGCGGCGAGACGGTTCTTTAACCTTGGAGACTCTGCGGTTTCCAATGTCGATGATCGTGCGTCATCTGCCTCGGAGACCTGTCATTCATCACAGGAAGATATCCAGGATGATGACGCGATGACTCCGAGGACTCGCTCAAAGATGCCGGACCGCTGAACGTGAGACGATTGTTATTTGGTCTATTTGGTTTGTTTTGTTCATTTGGTTTGTCTGGTCTTTTTGGTTGAACGAACTTACCAGATGAACCAATATCAACCGGATAAACAAAACAAACCAGATCAACCAGACAGACTAGATGTGAGCCAGTGAAAGGGAGCTATGCCACCAGTCGTCCATGAACGATCGACAGTTGTGCTGGGAACGCGCGGCAGTAAGCTGGCGGTACAGCAGAGTGAGTGGGTGCAGGCGCAGCTGCACGCGCTGGCCCCGCATGTCGTGGTGACATTGAAAAGGATCCAGACATCGGGAGACAAGATTCTGGACGTTCCGCTGGCCCAAATTGGCGGGAAGGGTCTGTTCGTAAAGGAGATTGAGGAAGCGCTGCTGAACGGCGAGATCGATCTGGCCGTGCACAGTATGAAAGACGTGCCGACGGAGTTGCCCGAGGGCTTGGCCATTCTCTGTGTGCCGCCACGCGAGGATCCACGGGATGCCCTGATTAGTCGTGACGGGCGGTTGTTTAAGGATCTCCCTCGTGGCGCCCGGATCGGAACCAGTAGCCTCCGCCGCCAATCACAGCTCCTGCATGCCAGGCCCGATCTGACGATTGCCATGTTGCGTGGGAACTTGGACACCCGTCTCAAGAAATTACGGGAGGGACAGTTTGACGCCATCGTGCTTGCCGCAGCCGGACTCCGGCGATTGGCCTGGGCGCATGAAATTACGGAGTATCTTTCCCCGCAGATTAGTTTGCCTGCCATTGGCCAGGGGGCGCTGGGCATCGAGGGCCGGCGAGACGATCTCTTTATTCAGTCGTTGTTGAGCGGCTTGGACCATGCGCCAAGTAGGACAGCCGTTCTTGCAGAACGTGCATTGCTCCATCGGCTCCAAGGCGGTTGTCAGGTTCCGATCGCGGCGCATGCGACAGTAGCCGGGACAGGGGTGAGATTGGAAGGCTTGGTATCCAGTGTAGACGGTAAAGAGCTCATTCGCGATAGCGTTGAAGGAACCATTGAGGATCCGGAGTCGATGGGTATTCAACTTGCGGAACGGCTGCTCGCCCGTGGTGGCGACAGAATACTCCAAGCGATCTACAGACCCACATGACTGAATCGAGAAGAGCGGGAAAGGTGTACTTGGTTGGAGCAGGACCAGGAGATCCAGGATTGTTGACGCTGAAAGGGAAGGAATGTCTCGAGGCAGCCGATGTCGTCCTCTACGATTATCTCGCCAATCCGGTCTTGCTCCAGTATGCTCCAGCCACAGCACAGCGCATCTATGTCGGTCGGCGGGGGCGTGGGCAGTATCAAGACCAAGCCGATATCAATCGGCTGCTCATTGATAGGGCCAAAGAGGGGAAGGTAGTGGTTCGGCTCAAAGGTGGCGACCCCTTTGTCTTCGGACGGGGTGGAGAAGAGGCAGAAGCGGTGGCTGCCGGAGGGATCGAATTCGAGGTTGTGCCTGGTGTGACGGCGGCGGTTGCGGTTCCTGCCTATGCGGGTATTCCTGTAACCCATCGCACGTTGGCCTCCACGGTCACGTTTGTGACCGGTCATGAAGATCCCACCAAGCCGGGAACTCAGTTGGAATGGCCGAAGTTGGCCAGTGCATCGGGGACACTTGTGTTCATGATGGGCATGAAGAATCTTCCTTCAATCGTCGGACAGTTGCTGTCGGAGGGAAGGCCATCTGACCAGCCGGTTGCGGCAATCCGTTGGGGGACTAAAGCCACTCAACAGACTATCGTGGGCACACTGGGCGATATTGTCGCACGAGCGGAAGCCGCACATCTTGAGCCGCCGACAGTGATCGTTGTCGGTGAAGTCGTGCGATTGCGAGGGCAACTGAACTGGTTCGAAACCAAGCCGCTCTTCGGGAAACGGATCGTGCTGACCAGGGCACAGGAGCAAGCAAGAGAATTTTCCCAGCTGCTGGCAGCCTATGGCGCGGAGCCGGTGGAAATTCCGACGATTCAGATCGTACCTCCGGCGAGTTGGCAGGCCATCGATGACGCGGTGGCTCGTATCAGTACCTATCAATGGCTTATTTTTACCAGCGTGAATGGGGTGAAGCCCTTCATGGATCGGCTCCATGCGGCAGGAAAAGATGCGCGCGCGTTGGCAAACCTTCGCCTCTGCGCGATTGGACCAAGAACTGCGCAGGAATTGGGAAACTATGGGCTGACTCCGGATGTCGTGCCAGCCGAGTTTCAGGCAGAGGGTGTGATCGCCTCATTGGCCCATGTGGGAATCCGTGGGAGCCGCATATTGATTCCACGAGCTGAAGTCGCGCGCGAAATCTTACCGGAACAGTTGCGTGAGTTGGGGGCAACCGTCGATGTGATTCCTGTCTATCGCACGATCGCCCCGGCGGTGGACGTTGTGTCTTTGACGCAACAGCTTCATGATGGGCAGGTGGCGGTGATGACATTCACGAGTTCCTCCACTGTCCGAAACTTCATGGAGCTTTTCGGTGGGCAGGACGCGGTGAGACCTCTTCTCGCAGGGGTGGTGGTAGCCTGCATCGGGCCCATTACGGCAAATACGGCAAAAGAATATGGGTTGACGGTCACCGTTATGCCGGAAGAAAATACTGTCCCGGCATTGGCAGAAGCGATTGTGAGGCACTTCAAGCAAGGGGATCGAGTCGCTGCTTCTACGAACGGATAGGCCGAAGCAGATGGACGGTAGGGCAGGGTGATGGATTAAATTAGTCAAAGGAGGGCATGGTTATGGTTGCAGTCAAGTCGTTTATGGTTCCGAGAGAGAAGTTTATTACGATCGAGCGTGATACGGATGCGCAGACTGCAGCACGGATCATGCGCGATCGCAGCATCGGCAGCCTGTTCGTGACAAATGGAAAGGAGATTATCGGCATCCTCACCGATACCGATATGGTCCGGCGAGTGGTCGCGGCAGGAGCCGATACCCACAAGACGACGGCTGAGCAGGTTATGTCGGCTCCAATCTTGACGATCGATGAGAATAAGACCCTCTTGGATGCCAACGATCTCATGGCCCAAACGCATATCCGCCACCTTGGCGTGACTCATGATGGCAAATTGGCTGGTCTGATTTCTGTGCGCGATATCGTGGTGTTTTTAACGAATCTCCCGAGGAAGTGATTCGATGGCTTTCCCAATACAACGCCTTCGCCGGCTGCGGCAGCATGAGGCCTTTCGTCGTATGGTTCGAGAGACGAGCCTTGCTCCGTCTGACTTTATCTATCCATTGTTCGTCGTTGAAGGGCGAGAACGGCGTGAAGAGATCGCCTC
>JANNIV010000291.1:0-2092 GCA_031405355.1 Nitrospira sp. | reverse complement strand
GTCTTGCGATATCGCCCGGAATATGCCGAAGCACATATGAATCTGGGTGTGATCTATACCGGACTAAACAGGTTTGAAGAGGCGGAGCAGTCCTACGAGCGAGCCGTCGCACTGAAACCGAACTCTGCTGAAGCGCACTACAACCTGGGTGTCTTCTATGAGTTACATCGGAAAGACCTGCCGAAAGCACTGGCCCACTATCACCAGTACCTCAACCTTGGTGGTCGCGACGATCGTGTTGCGCGGATCGTCGGGTCGTCGGGGCGGTGACCGAAGAGCCGTTAATCGTGAATTGTTATTCGTGAATCGCAAGAGAAAGACTTGCGCCCTCACGTTTAACGAATAACGGGTATGAGTCACCAATATGGCCACGGCCGCCAGTAAGGGCTCCAATAAGGCCCCCAATAGGGACCTGGTCCCATATAGGGGCGAATACGGGGGGCCACGTCTTCCGATGCGGGCCACACGTGTACACGTGTAATGTTGATGACGGGATAGGTATAGTCCGTTTCATCCAACGGCAATGTGATGGAGTCTGAGACCTCGCCGGTCACGGTGACTCTGGTTCCTGGCGGGAGGGTCGCGGGATCGAGGAATTCTCGCTGCACGGCTATGAAACGGCCTTGCGACTGGGTCAAGTCGTATCCGGGCCGCAGCGATCGATCGAGCGGCAACTGTAAGATCTCGATCCGCGTGCTGTCTTTCTGTCGCCGGGCCGTCAATACTTTGCCGCCGAAAGCCACCGGATGACCTTTAAAGGAGTCCGGCGCTGCCTTAACCTGTAGGAAGGTGAGCGCCTGTCTGTCTTCCGCCTCTTGCATCGAGGCACAGCCTGCGAGTAGGACGAGCAAGATTAGGGTGGAGAGCAATGTACGTGCGAGGAGCCTGTCCGACATGGCCACAGTATAACAGAGAGTAAGTTCGTGGCCCATTCGATATAATGAGCGATCCGCGTTGAACTAACAGACTGAGAAAAACTCGGTTAATACACAATACGCTGTTGGAATCAGACATGCCGGTGCCGAATCAACATAGCCTCAGGATGCTCAAAAAGGCCGTTCAGCAAGGCCGCAGCGAGCGAAGAGGCGAGGCGTACGCTTCGGTACGTTGAGCCTCTGAGCGATGCGAGAACGATGCTGACGGACTTTTTCAGCATCCTGGTAAGAAAGGAGTCGATATGGTGAAGAGACAGTATATGCAATGGGCGGTGGCGGTCTGTGCGATTGTGTGGGCGGTTGCCGTCCTATGGGTCTCGCCAGCCACTGCCGTGCCTCTCAATTTGAATGGAAAATTCGAAATCTTGACGGGTGAGGTGTCCACACATACGCCCGGCAAGGTGAAGTTGATGGAGTTTGCCGACTTCTATTGCCCTCATTGTCATCACTTCGAAGAGACAGGATTGCCGCTGCTCGTGAAAGAGTTCGGCAACAAGTTGGAGATCACGATGGTCGGATACCCTGTCATTCGTGGAAAGCTCCCGACGGCATTCGATATGTATGAGCAGGCCAAAATAATGGGCAAAGGCAGCGAGATGAGGGTGGTCTTGTTCCGCACGATCCACAAAGACAAAATTGACGGTGTATTGGATCGTTCGATTCGGGAAATGCTGATTAAGGAAGTCGGACTCGATCCCAAAGTGTTTGAAGAAGGGATGGCCAGCGGGAAACCGGCCAGGGCTGTTGAAGACGGCAAGCGGTGGGGAGAGCGGATTAAGGTGTCGTCCACTCCGTCAATCTTGTTGGATGGCAATATCAAAGTCGATGGTGCGAACATGACCCCTGAAAATGTCATCACGATCATTCGGAGCATTCTGGAAAACGACGCGAAGAAGTAAACTCGAAAGTTCTGAGTGCTGAGTTCTGAGTGTTGAGTTACGATGAGTCCGAAAACTTATAACTCAGAACTTTAAATTCAAAACTCCTTCTGAGGAAAGATGGCGATTGATCCAATTTGCGGGATGACGGTCGATCCGGCTACGGCAGCCGGAAGTCACGACCATCAAGGTCAACGCTACTACTTCTGTGGCCTGTCCTGCCTGGAACGATTCAAGGCCGATCCGGAGCGGGCGCTCCAGCCACGGACGGCTAGCCCT
>JANNIV010000290.1:0-7668 GCA_031405355.1 Nitrospira sp. | reverse complement strand
GATGGTGTACCGGTTTCAGCTCCGTGATATTCCTCCCGGTAAATCTGGATCGTAGTCATCAACAAACTGACCAGAACCGGCCCGATAAAGAGTCCGATGATGCCGTAGAGTGCCAGTCCGCCTAGGACGCTGAATACGAGGAAGAGCACGGGGATCTGTGCCGCCTGTCCGATCAACCAGGGTCGAAGAAACTGGTCGATCATCACCACCACACCGATTCCCCAGGCCAACATGGCCAATGCTTTCCACAGCGGACCGACCATGAGGAAGTAGAGCGCTACCGGCCCCCATACCAATGCAGTCCCGCCGAAGGGAAGTGGCGCGAGCATCACCGTCACCGCCGTCAGTACGACGGGAAAAGGCATTCCAAGGACCATATAGGCCAGCCCTGCCACGAGCCCTTGGACAATCGCGGTCACCCCGATCCCCTTCACCACAGCCCGAATAGTTTGATCCATGCGATCGATGATCCGCTGCTTATGGGACGCGTCCAGTGGAATCACTTCCTGAAGGGACGCCAACCATTGCTTCCCATCCTTAAAGAGAAAAAACAGGGCAAAGAGCATGAGAAAGAAATCCGTCACCAGCAGAAAGGCGTTCTTCAGCAGATCGCCGACCTGATCGAGAAAGAAACGGCTCAGGAATGTTGCGGCGGAGAGAAGCCCCTGTTCCAGGGAATCAGGCGTCAATAACACGCCGCCACTGACCCGCTGGAGGAGCCCTCCGATTACCGGCCACGTTCCCAATTGCTTAGGCAGCTGCTGGAGTGCCCCGCTAGAAATCCACTCACGAATGGTCTGTTCGGCCGTACTGGCTTCGCGTGCCAGTAGCACTCCCATCATCGAAATCGGAATCACCACGAGAGCCAGAACCAAGAGGGTGAGACAGGAGGCCGACACGATCTCCCGGCCACGAGCGAACGACGTGAGTCGCACATGGAGCGGATACGTGAGATGGGCAAGAAGCGCGGCCCAGAGGACGGGGAAAAGAAACGGCCGAAACATCAGGGCGATCTGATACAGGAGCAACAGAAGGAGTGCAAAGAACACGGCGGTGAAGAGCTGCGGCTTCGTCATGGATCGGATACGAACAGGAGAGAACCGGCAGACCTATCGGTGCGCGTCGCCACCGGACTTGTTATTTATCAAGCACGACAACCTGCTTGGCCCGATGTGCGGAGAGATCGCTGACGTTGCCCAACAACTTCGGAGACTCGTCTTCCCAGGCGGTCACCCCCATGTCCATCACACCTTGAAGCTTCGCGCCCTCTTCTATGATGAGCACCGGCGTAAGAACTTCTCCGATGAGCGTGGCCGTCTTCATCAGCTGGACTCGCTCATCCGCCATCACCTTTGCCTTGATGCGGCCGCTGCTGATCACCGTGCCGGCCGTAATCGTTCCCTGCACCAATCCATCTTCCCCGATAATGACTTGCCCCTTGGTCTGAATGTCGCCGTCGAGGCGGCCATCGATCCGCACCGTCCCTTCAACATGGATCTCGCCTTTCAACACCACCCCTTTGGCTAAAAGGGTAATGTTGTCATCTGCGGCAAAGCTATTACTTTTCATACATCATCCCCCCTTCATATCCGATCGTTCACGACAGCTTACACTATTCCTCTGAGTGAGTCCTAGGAGAATCCAAAAGTATGCCGGAGCCGTTCCCATATTCCCCCTCCATGCACCTCACAATAGACGACGGGTTCCGTACCCTCGATGAACACTTCCGACACTTGTTCCGGACACTGAGACGTGGCCAACTGCCCGGTCTTCGGATCGATGTCGCGGGTGACCACACCAGGCGGCTTGACGAATGCGGGGACAGTGGGTGGAATGATCCGTTGCGCGAGATCCATCCAAATCGGTAAAGCCGCCTGCGATCCCGTAAGGCGCAAGGCTCGTTCATCGTCGAATCCCACCCAGACCCCGATCACCACGTCGGACGTGTAGCCGACGAACCAGGCATCGCGATAGCCGTCGGTTGTGCCGGTTTTCCCGGCCACCGTGCCTTGAAGCCCGAGCACTTTGGCTTTGCTCGCCGTGCCCCGCTGGATGACGCCTTCGAGCAGAGACGTCAACACATAGGCCCCTTGAGGCGAAGCCGCCTGTTGCCGATCCGGCACGCCAGTCCACACAACGTCACCCAGTCGGTCCCTGGTCGACCGTACCGCAGTCGGCTTGACGGCAATCCCTCCGTTGGCAATCGCTCCATACGCCGCCGTGATCTCCATCAAGGACACAGACGAACTGCCCAAGGCCACCGACGAAAGATCGTTGCCGATCGTGCTCGTCACGCCAAGACGATGCAGCAACTGCACGATCGACTTTGTTCCCACGGTTTTGGCCGCCTGCACCGCCGGCACATTGAGCGACTGTTCTAACGCGTTCCGCACGGTGATGGGGCCGCGGAATTGTTTGTCGTAGTTCTGTGGTGACCAGGGGCCGGTCTCCGATTCAAAAGTCACCGGCTCGTCCGCCAACAAGCTCGCCGCGGTCAACTGGCCGGCTTGACCCTCACGCGCCGCTTCCAGCGCCGCAAGGTAGACGAAGGGTTTGAAGAGAGAACCCGGTTGCCGCTGCGCCTGGACTGCGCGATTGAATTGACTCCGCCGGTAGTCTCGCCCCCCCACCAACGCCAGCACTGACCCGGTTTTGGGATCGAGCACCACCACCGCCCCTTGCACCGGCTCCTGCGAACTTTTGAGATGGGGACGCCCGACCTCTAGCTTGGCCAGCCCTTTCTCCAGAGATTCGGTGGCCGCCTGCTGGATCATGGGATCGAGCGTGCTATCGATCCGCAAGCCCTCCGGCAAGGGCACCACGCCGGCCTCTTCCACCTCCCTGAGCACGGCATCGACAAAGTAGGGCGCATCGGTCAGGACCTCTTCCGGCGGAGTCACGCGCACCCGCTCATTGACGGCGCGTTTCCACACCTCTTCCGTGAGGAGACCTGTCTCCCGCATCCGCCGCAGCACGACATCGCGCCGGCTTTTCGCCAGCTCAGGATGTTTCGTCGGCGCATAGCTATTGGGCCCCTTGATCAGGCCTGCAATCATCGCAACCTCTTCGACCGTCAACTCTTGAAGAGTCTTGCCGAAGTAGCGATGGGCCGCCTCGCTTACCCCATAGATCGAGACGAACCCCGCCTGCCCGAGATAGATTTCATTCAGATAACTTTCTAAAATGTTTTGCTTCGTATACTTCACCTCCAGCACCAATGCCGCCAGCGCCTCCTTGAACTTCCGCCCCATCGTCCGCTGCGGCGAGTAAAACAAATTCTTCGCCAGCTGCTGCGTGATGGTGCTGCCGCCCTGTACCACACCGCCCTTCGTGAAATTGGTCCAGAGCGCCCGCCCTACGGCAATCGGATCGATGCCAAAATGGGAATAGAACCGGCGGTCTTCGATAGTCAGGACCGTCTCAATGATCCGTGGAGGAATCTGCGCGAACGGAATCCATTCGCGCACCTGGCGTGACTCACCGCGTACCCCGCTCAGAAGTTCCGGTTCCAGAAAGATAGGAAAGAGCGCGGTCCCATCAAGCGGAGACAGAACATCCGTCACTCGCCCCTGGTCCAACGGCAACGACACCATGGTTGCGCCGACATGGGCTTCCGGCTGCGGATGGAGATAGATCGTCAGCGCCTCCTCGGTCAGCTGATAGTCGCCCGAGGACTGCACTGGCACTGTTACCCGCCGATAGCCCAATCGTTGCAGACGCTCAATAAGGTGGCTGTGCGCAAGCGAGAGATCTGGTTGCAACAGGAAGGGACCACTGTACAACCGCAGGGGAGGATGATCATCACTCTTGGGCAGCTCAAGAAAAGTCGCCAAATACGCGCCATAGACGACACCGACAAGACAAAATGCGGCAACCAGGCCTGCCAGAACCAAACTTGCATATGTGACCAACCGGACAGGTCTATTCACGATCGAGTTCCGATCTTCTGAGGCAAGAGCGAGCCGACAACCATCCCTGCCACCGCCATGAGAAATCCAACCAGTTGGGGGAGCCAGATCGAGCCGGACGGGGTGAACAGCTCCAGCCCTATCCAGGTTATCAGCCCGGCAACAAAAGAGCACAAGGCCCCTTGTGTCGTCGATCGGGACCAAAAAAGCCCGGCACAGAGGGGGACGAATGCTGTTACCAGCGTCACCTCATAAGTACCCACCACAAGCTGGTAGATGCTAGAGCTGGAAGTGAGAGCGATCGTCAAAACCAACACTGCAAAGATCACCACAACCAGCCGCATGACACGGAGAAATTCCCTATCGCTGAGGTGCGGCAGCACTCCTTTAATCACATTCTCGCTCAGTATCACCGACGGTGCCAACAGCGTAGCGCTGGCACAACTCATCACCGCCGAGAGAACGGCCCCAAAAAACACAATCTGCGCGAAGACCGGCGTGTGGCTCATAATCAACGTCGGCAGCACAAGTTGGGAATCCTGATTGAGAAGCGTATTGAACAGAGCCGGATCGACCAGCGTCGCCGCATAGGCAAGAAACATCGGCACAAAACAGAAGCAGAAGTAGAGTGTGCCGCCCAGCAACGATCCTCTAACGGCCGTGCGTTCGTCCTTCGCCGAAGTGACACGTTGGAATACGTCTTGTTGGGGGATCGATCCCAACATCATCGTCATCCAGGCCCCGACAAAGGGAATCCAGGCCGCGAACGTAGCCGGTGGAAAGAAATCCAACTTACCGGCGGCAGCCGCATGGTCGATCACAACACCCACTCCACCCACCAACCCGCTGACGACAGACGCGATATAGAGCAGTCCCCCCATGATTACAGAGATTTGGACAAAATCCAGAATGGCGACGGAAAACATGCCACCGAAGGTCGTATAGACTAGGACAATCACCGCGCCGATCACCATCCCAACCGGCTGACTCACGACGCCATCCGTGACCACATTCAGCACTAACCCGAACACTTTGAACTGTGCTGCCACCCATCCCAGATAGGACGCGGCAATACATACAGCACAGAGAACCTCGACGACACGATTGTACCGCAAGCGATAGAAATCGCCGACGGTCAGGAGGTTCAGCCGATAGAAACGGGGAGCAAAGAATAGCCCTACCAGGATCAAACAGAGACTCGAGCCGAAGGGGTCGGCGACGACGCCGCGTAACCCTTCCTTCACAAACGTGGCAGAAATTCCAAGTACGGCCTCTGCGCCAAACCAGGTCGCAAAGACCGTGGCGATCACAATCGGCAGTGGCAAGCTCCGACCAGCCACTGCAAAATCCTTTGTGGTATGAACCCGTCTAGCGGCAGCCAGTCCGATCCCCACCGAGAGGAGCAAATAGAGAATGGCGAATCCTAGAACCATGAAGACAGCTTAGGCATAGGTATAGGCGAATTCTAACTAGGCTCCGGCAAGTGCGCAACGTCGGAGGGTTCACCTGATCTGTCCAGTCTGTCCAGTCTGTCCGGTTCAACCGAACAAACGAGACAGACCAGATAAACAAGATAGACCAGCTAGCCCCCTGTTTCCACGGGTAATTGCGTGGTAGTCTGATATCAGTCGTTACCAGGAGGGATGCCGATGAACGATCACAACTTCCATCGTCGAGAATCCTCTCGGAAGACAGCCAGGCTGTGGCCACAGTTCCTCATCGGAGCGATCGGAATAGGGATGGTGGTGGCCTGGGTACCGGCCCAGGCGAGTGAATCGCAGACATTGTGGGAATGTTCGAGTTATACCGGCGACGCCCACACCCGTTGTTTAGAGGGATTTGCTGAGTCGCAGCGCGACCAGATCGCAGCACTCCAAGGAAAATTGCAAGCCCAACAAGAGACCGTCAAACTCTTAAAAGATCAGCTCGATCGCCAGGCCTCTGCGAGCGCTGAATTACAACGTCAACTGGCTCAACCGCCCGCTGTCGTGCAATCGGTCCCATCCCTCTACACCTATCCCCCTGTGGGACTCGGCCTCTACCTGGGTAGCCCCTGGATCTACGGGTCACCACTTTTTTACCGCCCATACGGTTTCGGCCCGCACTACTATGGGCTAGGCTGGGGCCACCGGTGGTAGCAAACTGGTTTGTTTCGTTTATCTAGTTGATTTGGTTTATCTGGTTAGTTTCGTCAACCAAAAACCCAGACAAACCAAATCAACAAGACAGGTTCCTATACATTATTGTCTTGAGCCCCACCTCAACATCGCATACCCTAGGCAACAGATCCCGGACTTGCGATATCAAGTCCAGCGCAGTCATCCATAAAAGAAAGGACCGCTCATGCGCTTCATTGTCTCCTGCTTCGTCACTCTGCTCTGCCTTGGAACCACTGCGGCCTTTGCGGCAGCGCAAGAGCCTACGACGGATGAACAAAAAACTGTCTATGCCTTGGGATTGGCCATCAGCCAATCGCTCGGGACCTTCAGCCTGAGCGAGGCTGAGCTCGATCTCGTAAAATCTGGCATCACCGATGGAGTCCTCAAAAAGACCCCCAAGGTAGACATCCAGACATTCGGCCCAAAAATTCAACAGCTGCAACAGGCCCGCGCCTCGGCCGTTGCAGATGCGGAAAAGAAGGCGGGGGCTGCATTCCTCACGAAGGCCGCGGCAGAATCCGGCGCCAAAAAAACCGAGTCCGGTGCAATCCTTACGACCATCAAGGAAGGGAAGGGCGCGACCCCGAAAGTCACGGATACCGTGAAGGTGCACTATCACGGCACTCTGACCGATGGGACGGTATTCGACAGTTCCGTCAAGCGGGGCGAGCCGGCCACGTTCGGATTGAACCAAGTGATCAAATGTTGGACGGAGGGGGTCCAGCAGATGAAAGTCGGCAGCAAGAGCAAGTTGGTCTGCCCGTCCGCTATCGCCTATGGCGACAAAGGCGCGCCCCCTATGATCAAGCCAGGCGCGACGTTGGTGTTCGAAGTCGAGCTCCTGGAAATCGTGACCAAGGAAGCCCCCCACTGAAGTCTTCACAAGGCCGAGCGGGAGCATATCCCGCTCGGCCTCGTGCCCTTTTCCGCGCGCATCAAGCAACCACCTTCTTCCATCTTCTCTCTTGAGGGCGGGTTAGATGGTCTCCCACTGCGCGCAATTTTTTCACCCGCCCACCCACTGGCAAACATTGTTCACCCACCCTACCCTCCGATTGCTTCGCAATCGATTTCCCAGGGACGTCGCCATTTGCCCAAGCGAGGGCCTTCCAGTTTGCTAACCCTCGATTTAGGGGAGTGGCCAAGGCTGCCCTCTACTGCGTGCATCGAACGGCCCTCATCCATCTAATTGATCCATCCAAGCTTGCTCGATATCTCTTTAGGGATGGGGGCTGATTGATCTTCCACTGCGCGCGACTTTCTCACCCTCCACAACCCAATGACACGCCGAGACGTGCCATTAACCCTAGCGAGGGCCTTCTGAGGCCGCGCGTTGCGCGAGCACAGAAGATCATCAGGCTCCATCCCCCCATCCTCCTCGTCCCCCTACTTCCTCGTCCCCCTACTTCCTTTTAAAGGGTGGCCTGGTCGATCCTCAAATGCGCGCGTCGAACGAGCACCTTCTGAGCGTGCGCGTTCCGCGAGCAGGAGGACGACCAGGCTACCCTTTCCTCCCCCCTTGCAGTTCTCCCCTCCAACCCGTACACTGAGCCCTTCGCGATCCAGCCTGGCCTGAACAGTCCTGCCCGATCGTCTATCAG
>JANNIV010000289.1:0-6765 GCA_031405355.1 Nitrospira sp. | reverse complement strand
CCACAGTATCTGTCGAGCCCATTTCTTGAGCTATCTCACCTGGCGCCGCCGCAAAGGCCCGCAGATGTTTATGAAGTATGCCGGGATGACGATGGAAGAGCGAGACCCCCTCGTCGCCGAATGGGCCAACACCATCCGCGTCGAAGAGGCCCCCACCGCCTCGGCACCAAAAACCTAACGCCCCACGCCAGCGCTCAAAAAACGGTTCCGGCACCTTATTCCTGCCAGCCCTTTTATCTCTTCTTACGTTTCCACGTTAATCTGCGGGCGCGCCTGCGCTCGTTAAGTTCAACATGCGGTTAGGCGCGAACGTGGAAACACCTGCACACACCTCCCGGTTGCGTTCTAGTTCGGTTGTCCAGTCGTCGTCTTGAGCGCTTCACGTAGCTGCTCAACTGTCTCCTTGATCCACGGCGGCAGTGGAAGATGTGCATGTGGATTCTCGATCATTTTCAAATGAGGAAGCAGAGCCAAGCCGGTATCTGTCAATCTAATTCCGTGCATGAATAATATTACGGCCCCGACCCTTGTGTGCATGAAGGGTGTAAATCTACGCGGCACGAGCGTCGGCCACGAGCTGAACGCAGTTGGCTGATGCCTGACGTCCACCATTATGAGCCCTGGAGTGTCCTTCGGGAGTTGACTGGCCTCGGCAGCGAGGACATCTTCGGCCCGTCGGTCGGAGAACGGCATGCGTACGATAACCTGCCGATTAGGTTGGCCGTCTCCCACTAGGACCTGTGACGCCGCTACACGGGGACCGTCACCTGGCGGCAGCGCCGTAGGAATGACGGCCGACGGATCGCCAGGCTTCAGGATCAACCACGCCAAGTCCGAGAGGTCCACGCGCTGGGGCTCCGCCATCGAGCAGATGGAGCGAGCTTGGGCCACGAGATCCTGAATCTCGCCCTCGCTGGGGAATCGCCAAAACACAACCTCAAGAAGAAAGGCCCGCTCGACCGCCATGATCTCACAAACAACGGTTTGCAGAACCTGCTCCGCGATCGTACCCGCGGACGATTGATGAAGCTCCGTGACCTCGACATGAGTCCACCTGTCTGCTGGCATGCGGATACGGAAGTCCGGACGTCGTTGTCGATCACCGACCGCGGCGATAGGAGCAATCTCGAGTTCTGTCGCCGGATTCGATGATCGAAGCAGGTGGATGGCCGACAGTTCGCTGTCAGCTGCCGCGTCGTCGCTCCGCAGGCGGTGGAGAAGATCATTGGCGTCAACGGCGTTCTTCAGTGAACTGGCTCTGTTTGCGAGAGAAAGAATCGGAAGCAGGGCGGAGAAACCCCACTGTCGTGCACCGCCGGCCAGGAAGGTTGTACTTCGCACCCAATCAGGGCCGCGGATCGCCTCGGCCATTTCGAATGCTGCCAGAATCTCTTCAGACGCAGAGCCAAGAGGCTCCCCGTTCATCCAATTGCGCTCTATTTCTTCAATAGTCCAGGCCATGTGTCATCGTCGCTCGGGTGCGCTATCACCAAAGGTTAGGAACAGTGTAGTTTCCAATTGCGCGCGTCTCCCAAGCACCCCGCCCTCTCCCTACTTTCCTAAGGCCATGGACTGAATGGTTCCCCCACTGCGCCTACGGAACAAGCCTTTTTCTTTCCCCCACCCTTAAACAATGGGCTGAGGCGGTTCTGCTCTCAACGTGCGCGCGTCCAACGAGGGCCTTCGGAGGCCGCGCGTTGCGCGAGCACAGAGAGCGAACCGCCTCAGCCCATCACCGCCGACCCATGATGATGTATCAGCAACCACTCATCCCCGATCCGCTCGAAGAGATTCGTGGCTAACACCTGCGCCTGCTGCGGTTCGTCGGACTGATGGGTGGTGATGTTTTCCACGCAGACGACCCAGGCCAAATCGCCCGCCACCTGTATCGTTACGTCCGTAAGCTCGAACGTCATAGAAAAGGTATTGTTGAAGATCAAAACCCAGGAATCGCGGACCGAAGGCCAGTCCGACCGCAAGGTCCAGCCTGGATGGATGCAGGTGACATATTCCTGGTGCGCCCAGACCCTATCCATCTCAACGATATCAAGATTGCCGAACGCGGCATCGAATGCATGGTTCGCTTTGTTCACTTCTTCGATGCGTTGTTCCAGCATGCGGGGCTCCTTGCATAAAAAATGAGCCGTCTCATACTGCAATCACAGAGACGAGGGCGAGAGGAACAATGGAGAATCGTGGGAGTAGATAAATCGATCTTCGCAGGCTGCTCAAAAAGCCCGCCAGCAAGGCCGCAGCCGATGGAAGCACCGGAGGCGTAGCCTCTGGGCTACGTTGAGGATGCTTTCGAGGTGAGAACGCCGCTGGCGGGCTTTTTCAGCAGCCTGCTAAAGCCGGGAGGTTTGCCGATCGACCACCCACACTCCTGCCAGAATCAGCGCGATCCCGAGGATTTCGCTCGTGCCCACTGATTCGTTTAACAACATTGCAGACAGGATGATGGCAGCCACAGGAGTCAGATTGCCGAAGACAGAAGCGCGCGAAGGTCCAATGCCCTTCACACCATAGAGCCACGCCTGTTGTGCGATAGCCGTGGCGAATAGGACCAGATACCCCAGCGCCATCCAGTCAGCCGGCGTCACGGATGCAAGTCCTGCATCCAGCATCTTGCGATCCATCCACAAGAGGGGAACTTGAAGGACGGTCGCGACAAGCAGTGTCGTCCAATTGACCGTGAGGGCTGAGTGGCGCTCCATCAGCTGCCGACTGCCGATGCTGTAGAGAGCCCAGCTCACGACGCCGCCAAAGACCAACAGGCTGCCGAGCAACGGCTGATCGCCAGCGGCCTGAAAGCCCGCCACAGAAACCAAACCCACCCCTGCAAAGGACAAAAGACCACCGGCCCACACAGCGCGCAGTGGGACATCCTGAATCAACAGAGCCGAGAGCAACGCGGTCACCACCGGGCTCGATCCGATGATCACCCCACCCACGGCCCCGCTCACATACTTGAGCCCCATCATAATGAACAGGTGGTTGCCCAATACGCCGAGCCCGAGCAGTCCCAGCAGACGCACATCCGCCTTGGTCAGCTTGGCCAAGGTTCCTTCCTGCCACCACCAGATGCTCAGGAGAATCGCCAACCCACCGATGTCCCTCAGGACCGAGGCTTCAACAGCTGAGAATCCGCCCAGAGCCAACTTCTGGGCCACGATCGACCCGCCCCAAAGCACAGCGGCAGCAATGATTGCGCCATAGGCCAGACGGTTTGTCTGAGGTGTCATACGCAGTGCCCGCGGAGTGGTGTGTGACAAGCGCGAGGACCAGCTGGTC
Source organism: Nitrospira sp. (assembly GCA_031405355.1). Taxonomy (GTDB): domain Bacteria; phylum Nitrospirota; class Nitrospiria; order Nitrospirales; family Nitrospiraceae; genus Palsa-1315. Next base: position 3,474 of record JANNIV010000289.1, on the reverse strand, counting down.
TCTTTTGTTTATCTGGTCTGTCTCGTTTGTTTGGTTGAACCAGACAGACTAGATAGGCCAGATGAACCAGATCAACCCTCGCTCGTCGCGCTTTTCGCGCCAGTCGCACCTGTCTCGCTTGAGTCAGGCATCGGCCATTGCGGCAGAAACATTCAGGATTCATGAGAGCTAGTTTGAAAACGGACGGTTTGTTGCGTACACTACATGACAAGATGCAAATCGGCGCGATCATAGCATGACGGTTCCTGGAGGAAATACTCTACTGTGAAAACCCTGAAGACTGTGGACGATTTGACGACCAGGCTCTTGGAGATCCAGCGCATTAACAGTGCAGCCTCGCTCCTCTCGTGGGATCAGGAAACCTATATGCCCGCCGGCGGGGGAGAGGCACGGGCCGAACAGATATCGACGCTCCAGGGCATCGCACACCAAAAACTCGTCTCGCCGGAGATTGAACGGTTGCTCGCCACCTGGGTCGATCCGGAGACCGGTGAGATTCGAGATACCCCTGGGGAGGCTTGGGACGAGCCCTCACGGTCGTTGCTCCGCGAAGTGTGGCGCGACTATAGCCGCGCGAAGAAACTACCCTCAGACTTTGTCGTCACGCTCAGCCGGGAATGTTCACTGGCGCAGCAAGTATGGGCCGAGGCAAAGGAAAATCAGTCCTTCTCGCAATTTCTGCCCAATCTCCGCACCGTCCTGTCGCTCAAGCGGGAAGAGGCTGCGTACCTCGGCTACCGGGACTCACCGTACGATGCCTTACTCGATGAATACGAACCAGGCTCTACCATCAAGGAATTACGTCCACTGTTCGCACAGATTAAGGGGCGCCTCGTGCCGCTGCTCAAGAAAATTCAGGAGAGCTCGGTTCAGATCGACGATACGATGTTATTTCACACCTTCGATCAGGCGCGCCAGCTGGAGTTCGGCCGGATGGTTTTGATCGCCATGGGCTACGATTTTGAACGGGGCCGTCTCGACCTGTCGGCGCATCCCTTCACGACATCATTCCATCCGACGGATGTACGCGTCACGACTCGTGTGCACGAACACGATCTCCAATCCTGCCTGTTCAGCTGCATCCATGAAGGCGGCCATGGCTTGTACGACCAGGGGCTCGACCCCCGCTACTTCGGCACGCCGCTGGGCGACTCGGTCTCGCTCGGCATTCATGAGAGCCAATCGCGCATGTGGGAGAACTGCGTGGGCCGGTCTCGACCGTTTTGGCGTTTCTTTTACCCCATGCTGCAGCAAACCTTTCATCATCAATTACGTTCGCTCGATGGAGAACAATTCTACGCGGCCATCAATCGCGTGAAGCCCTCGCTGATTCGGGTCGAAGCCGATGAGCTGACCTACAATCTCCACATCATGCTGCGGTTCGAAATCGAACAGGACCTCATTGAAGGCAAGACGCACCCGGAGGACTTGCCGGGAATCTGGAACCGGAAAATGGAGGAATACCTGGGCATCGTCCCCTCCAACGATGCGGAGGGCGTGCTGCAAGACGTGCACTGGTCGTTCGGCGCCTTCGGCTACTTTCCGACGTACACGATCGGGAATCTCTACTCCGTTCAATTCTATGAACAGGCCAAACTGGAGATCCCGCATCTGGAGGATGAAATTGCGGCGGGGCAATTAATGGTGCTGCAGCGTTGGCTCGGACAGAAGATTCATCGGTGGGGCCGGATGTTCACGCCGGACCACCTCTCGCGACGAGTGACGGGAAAGAGCCTCGACCCTGAGCCCTTCTTATCGTATGTTGAGAAAAAATACGGCGAGCTCTACAAGCTCTAGGGGGGAGTTGTTCTGAGTTCTGAGTAACGAATCGAGAATCATGGCTACAACTCAGAATTCATAACTCAAAACTCAGGACGCTCAGGCCAGCGGCCCGAGTCAGTATCCCATCGCCTGATTCAGCTTCGCCAGGCTCACAGCAGACAACGTGAACTCCGCCTGCACTTCGATACGAGAAGGCACCAAGAGCGTCGTGTGAAAAACAATATCGCGGATCGGGATCTTGAACTCTGGTTGCTGAGGAGTACTCAATTCGACTGACTCGACCGACTGGGTAATCGCTCCACTATCTTGAGGCCCGTACACGGCAACCACCGCCTTCAGAATCTCCACGACCTTCTCGTTCGGCTCAACCCCCTCAATACCTTTCTCCAGCAACGGAATAACCTCTTCCTGTGCCTGGTCTGACGGCGTAAAGTTTTCTACCCGTTCTTTTCGGCGTAGCGACATGAGGTCATTATCGAGATCCTTGCTGAAAGCCCCATAGGCAAACCGGAAAAACTCGAAGTGAAAGCCTTTAAAGCCCTTGCCGAACATCTGCAGCTCGCACAGAAAGCATAATTGCTGCAGCTTCACATCGCTGAGCAGTCCGTGAGGCTCCGCCAGATGCAGGACATAGAGCAAGAGAGCCCGGTCGACCGTAATCTGATTGGGCTTTCGCATGCCGGGAGTCCTTCCTTTCTTCCGTCTTTTTTGAGCGGAGCACTATAGGCACCGTCGAATATCTCCGTCAATTCCTCCCCTTTAAGCCACTCGGCACAACACCCCTTGACCAGTCGGGCAAGTTTCGTCTTTAATGAGCCCCATCGGAGGCCCCTCTTGGCAAATACACATGTGAAGGAAATGCAGGCCCTGAAGGAACACCTGGGCAAACATCAGCTCAAGCTCACCCGCCAACGTGAGTTGATTCTGAGCGCTTTCCTCCGGCAAGAGCATATTACCGCGGAAGCCATGTATCACCAGCTGGCGAAGTCCGACCCTCATCTGGGGCTCGCGACTATCTATCGGACACTCAATCTGTTCTGCGATGCAGGCCTCGCACAAGCCAGGCACTTCGGCTCTCAGACGAAATACGACAACGTGTCGCACAAGGGCCATCACGATCACCTCATCTGCACCGGCTGCGAGAAGATCGTGGAGTTTGAAAACGAAGAAATTGAACGACTCCAGGAAGAAGTGGCCACCCGGAACGGATTTACGATCAAAACCCACCGACTTGAGCTCTACGGCCTCTGTTCTCGCTGCCGCCATTGACGAACCGGCTTTTTTTTAGTATCATTTTGAGACAGTTTATCAATTTCAATTCCACGAGGGCCGTATCATGTCATTCGTACATTCCCTGTCCGCATCGCGCCGAACGATCCTCTTTAGTCTCCTTCTACTCTTCGTGGCTGGGATCTTCGCACCCTCGGCGCCGGCTGCCGATTCACTCACGATCTATTCCGGCCGCTCGGAGCGGCTCATCAAGCCGGTACTCGACGCCTTCACCGCGACGACCGGCATTAAAGTCGAGCTGTTGTCATCCGGCACAACGGAGTTAGTCAATCGGCTGAAGGCTGAAGGCGATCGTACATCGGCAGATCTCCTGATCACCAACGATGCCGGCAGTTTGGAACTGGCCAGGACAGCCGGGCTCCTCCACCCGTTGAATATGCGGGAAGTCGAACGAGCCATTCC
>JANNIV010000288.1:0-5309 GCA_031405355.1 Nitrospira sp. | reverse complement strand
CCGCTCAAAGCCCAGCAGACTTAAGAAGGCTTCGTCGATGGAATAGACTTCGAGATCGGGGCAGAACGACTCCAGTGTCTCCATCACCCGCTGGGACATATCGCCGTAGAGTGTGTAGTTCGAGGAGAACACCTGCACCTGATGGGTACGAAGCAGGGGGCGAATTTGGAACTCCGGCACCCCCATGCCGATGCCGAGAGCCTTGGCCTCATTAGAACGCGCGACCACACAGCCGTCATTGTTGGACAGCACCACGACCGGCTCCCCTTCCAACATTGGGTTAAACACCCGCTCGCAGGAGGCGTAGAAATTATTGCAATCGACAAGGGCAAATATGGAAGACATGGAACCGCTCAGAGCGCGTGAATGACGTTGGTCACGACACCCCAAATTTCAAAGGACTGCTGGGTTTGAATCTCAATCGGCTGGTAGTTCGTATTGGCCGGAAGGAGACGCAGGGTCTGGTCTCGCTTGTAGAGGCGCTTGACTGTCAGTTCTCCATCGAGCGCCGCCACGACCACGTTTCCGTCCACCGCTTCCAGCGAGCGATCCACAATGAGCAAGTCCCCTGAATGAATCCCGGCGCCGGTCATCGAGTCGCCGGTCACCCGGACAAAGAACGTGGCCGCGGGGTGTTTGATCAGATGCCGGTTGAGGTCGAGCTTGCCTTCGATATAGTCGTCAGCGGGAGAGGGGAACCCTGCGGGAAGTCGGCCAAGAAAGACGGGCAAGGCGTATCGAGTGGAGAGATCAGGTGCGTAGACAGTATCGACGTTCATGGCGGTAGTGTACTCCCTACACCGAGACCGGCTCAAGGGACTGTGGAGCATCATGATGGGGGGGCGCAACCGACGATGGACGATGGTGTGATGGTAGAAAGATGGACGGGTGCGAGGGCGAAAGAGTGTGGCCATGAAACCTCCATTTGGTGTAGCTGCCACACTTTCCTGGAGGCTCGAAACGCTGAATCGCCCAGAGCAGAGAGGCGTTTCACGCTTCTCTGGTGTCCCCAACGGGATTTGAACCCGTGTTACTGCCTTGAAAGGGCAATGTCCTAGGCCAGGCTAGACGATGGGGACGAAACAGAGATGCAAAAATGAGTGGGACTCTTACCATACTTCAGACTCATGTGTCACTAGCGGAGGCGGCAGGCTTCACAGCGCCCGGTCGCGTTTTCGCTCCGAATTCTGTAGGATAAACCGTACCGAGCGGCTTAGCCCGCATTATTCACGAGGGTTCGTGACGAAACCGCCGAGACGCCAAGCGAGACGGGCGCGCGGAGCCGTGAAGGAGGGAGGCATACTTGAAACAGTATGTTGACCGACTGAGTGGCGAGCCCGCCCGCCGGCAGGCTTGTCGTAGCGGCGTATCGGCGGTTACAGTAGAAGCCTTCGTGAATGATGCGGGTTGGAGCCTCATCCGTTAAGAACTCAAGGAGCACGACTCATGTCAAGACGCCGATTGACTTCGTACAGATCACTGGTGCTTGTTGCCTGCTGCCTGATAGGAGCTGGTTGTGCCCACGATACCTATCAAGAACGGGCGAACCTGATTAAGAATCATGCCGACGCGTTCTATGACAGTCTGAAAGCCAACCGAGTAGAATCTGCGATCAGGGACAATGAGCAGATTGAAGCGATGGCGAGCCAGATGGGAGACACCGTCAGGAAACGGGCCGGCCAACAAGGCACCACGTCGGTCGAACGGGAGTTTGCCTTGATGAACACCGCCAACGAAGCCGCAGCCACAAACTGGCTTGCACTGGGCCAATACTTCACCATCAAGCGCCAATACCTCCAAGCCCGTGCCACCTATCGACGCGTGATCGACACCTATACAAATCCCACAGACAAGCCATACCGAGAACAGGCCCTGCGCGCCTTGAAGGATTTAGACATGCTGAATCCTCCCACAACAACGACGAATCCGTGAACGGCGGTTGCCTTCTACGCCAATTCTCACGAATACTTCTCAGTGGATTCCTGCTGCTCAGCTGGGGTTGCGTCCACCGAATTCATGTCGCCCCTGCGCCTACAGTTGTTTCGCCAACCGCCATCGCGCGCTCACTACAAGTCATTGTGCCCTTTCTCGCCGTGAAAGGAGCCGATCATATGCCGGGCATCGCCTTGCTCGAGTGGCCTGCACAGGATCTCCGAACCGCCGCGATTGACTACATCCAATCTCGGCGGTCATTTGTCTCGGTAAGCGATAAACCCGCCGATCTCACCCTGACCGTCAAAGCCTGGCTGGCAATGCGATCTCACGATAAATACCACTACCGTGTACGCATTGAATCAGTCTTGGGCTCTTCGGAGAAGCCGGCGATCAAATCGTATCTGGTGGAAAAAGAAACGGCGGGGTCGAGCGTTCGATGGGTCACGGCTTCGGATCAGACCCCTATTGCAGAAGCAGTCCAAGCCGCACTGGACGATCTACTCACGCAGATCGAAGCCGATCATCTCTTGTATCGGAAATAACCCGATGAGGACGAGAGGCAGCTAGCAAGCTGGGTGGGGAAATTTCTGGAAAGTACTTGAACAAATGAAGCAGTTTCCCGCAGGATGCTCAAAAAGGCTGTCCAGCAAGGCCGCAGCCGATGGAAGCATCGGAGGCGTAGCCTCTGGGCTACGTTGAGGATGCTTTCGAGGTGAGAACAAAGCTGGCGGGCTTTTTCAGCATCCTGCTAGAAGGCTCAAGACCGTCGATCGAAGAGGCGCACGGCAAGACATCCGACTGCTACACCTGACGCAAACATCGCACCGACTATCCAACCAAAAGAGAGGCCCAACTTCCTCGGTTCACGACGTCGAAGTTCCCGGCTCAGATTCGGCATATGGGATTCCGGTCCGAGCCATTCATCCTCAGACGGACGGTTTGAATCTTTCTTGAAACGAATAGCTGTCATCTTTTCACTCATAATTCCCCTGCCTCCCTACAAGCCCGCCCATACTATTCCCGCCTCTGCGCTCTGAAACTATGGATCCTACGCAGTACGAGAACCAGTAAAGTTGGCCCAGGCCTCATTGACCTGTACAGTCGAAGCCGGTTCGAACACATGGCAATCAAGCCGCAGTGAACGATCGCCGAGTGGAATGTTCAGAGAGTCACAGTGATGTGGCCGGTCGGCATTGGCATGTTGATTGGGGCGAAAGCTATTACAGGATACGCACATCCTCGCGACAGAGATCTCACCCTGTGCTTGGAGACTACGAATGACCTTTACCAGGGACGTGAGGAGGATGACTTGCTCTGGCTCAGAGAGTGCCTCCGTTGCAGTCGCCAACCGATCGGGCATCCGGGAAGAGGGCGTACAAGACCGATTTCCTTTGGCCGTCAACTGCGCCATCACAACTCGGCCATCGCTCATGTTGCGACGCCGGCGAACCAACTGCTTTCGTTCGAGCGTGGCAATGACTTCCGATGCAGTCGGAAGCCTGATGGACAACTCATTCGCCACAGTTGAGACCTGTGCGCGCTGCCCAGGCTTGGACCGAAGAAGCGTGAGAACCTGCCGCTGTAATGGGCCAAGGCCTGCTCGACCTTCTCGCCGCCACGTCCGACTTTTCATCGCAAGCCCTATTTTTTCCAGGCCAGCCGCCAACTGAGTGGTCAACGCAGCTGCATCCTGTAATACCGATGACTTCTTCCCGCTCTTGAGCACACGCAGTCTAGCCATAGGAGCTCCTGTTGAAATACCAGTATTTTGCAAGTGTAGTGTGCGCGCTGTCCCCACGTCAAGATTCCGGATGGCACATTGACCGGACCCCATGAACGGAACAGCGAAGGAAGCGATTGGAAGATACCGGCTGGCCTGCAAGCTGGGACCAGCGATCGAACGGCGCTGCCGGCGTTATGGATATGCGGGAGATACTGCAGCAACGATTCACAACCGATAACATCTGATATGAAAACAGGCAACCTGCCAAATCGCCATTCGGCGTCGAAAGCCGCAGTTATGCAGGTTAGAACGTCTCAGCCAGCAGCGATTGGATCAGCCCTTCCGTTTCCTGATATCGGCCCTCACCGATCCGTACATGGCGAATCACACCCAGTTTATCGATGAGATACATCGCAGGCCAGTAGCGATTGCCATAGCGATTCCAGGTCGAGAAGTCGTTGTCGATGGGGATGGGAAAGCGGATGTCGAGTTCCTGGATATATTGCTTCACTTTTGCGAAGTCCCGTTCGTAGGAGAACTCCGGCGAATGTACGCCAATGACCACGAGCCCCTTATCCGAATACTTCTGATGCCACTGCTTCACATAGGGTTCGACATTTCGGCAGTTGTAGCAACCGAAGGTCCAGAACTCGACCATCACGACTTTGCCCTTTAGGTCCGATAGATGCAAAGGCGCGCTGTTCAACCAAGTCTCGTTCGTAATGTCCGGCGCCTTCATGCCAACTCCTGCGTTGGCCACGAACCAGGTGATGAGCACCCCGGCCATAAGCGCACTGACGCCGATCAGAATTCGCCGTACCATGGTCCCCTCCCTACTTTGGGCTGGTTTGTTTATTTGGTTGATTTGGTTCATCTGGTTAGTTTCGTTCAACTAAACAAACGAGACAAACCAAATAACGGTCTCCTTCTGCTGGCGGACTTTTTCAGCATCCTGCTAAATGCCCGCGTACCACTCGTAGCCTTGATCCTCCCAATACCCACCCTTCCCGCCGGCGATGCCGGCAAGCGTCTCTACTAATTCGATCTGCCTCACATACTTGGCATGTTTGTATCCGAGTTGGCGTTCAAAGCGAAGTCGAAGCGGCGCGCCATGGGGAATGTCCAGCGGGTCGTCATTCATCTCGTAAGCCAGGATCGTTTGCGGGTGATAGCAGTCGACTAGGGCCATGCTTTCGTAGTAGGCCACGCCTTCATCATCCACATCGGCGCAATGGAAGACGGCGAACTTAGCATTCGGCAACGGCGTAACTCGTCGTAACAGATCGCCGAGCGGGACGCCAGTCCACTTGCCGATTGCACTCCAGCCTTCGACACAGTCGTGCCTGGTGATTTGTGTCCGCGATGGCAATTCTTTCAGCGCCGCGAGCGACCAACTCATCGGGGTCTGAACCAAGCCGCCGACCTCCATCATCCATTCAGAGAAATTCTTCGCAACGTGCTCGGCATAAATTTCCGTGCCCGGATCGGTATTCCCGTTCGCCGGAAACACCTTCGAGATGTCGGCGTCCCCATATTCTTTGGCGAGGGCATTCGTGGGCGTGATGGCCCGTTGCACTCGTTCTGTCAGTTTCTCCGTCTTGTGCAAGATCGAAGGGAACCAACTGCTCTGCGTCAGGTTGTCGCAGCCGGC
>JANNIV010000287.1:0-4634 GCA_031405355.1 Nitrospira sp. | reverse complement strand
TCCCATCAAGTTTCAGATTTCACAGGCGAACGTGCGGATCGAGCAGCTCGCAATCAAGGAAGATGGGAGCCTCGATCCGGTGATCACCATTCCGGCATTGAATGTTGGGGGGGTAGACGTGGATCTCGCGACGCACGAGGTTACGGTGGGGAACATCGCGGTGGAGCGTGCTTCGTTCACGGCCTGGTTGAATCCAGACGGCAGCGTGAACTATCAGCAGATGTTCTCTCCAATGGACTCTGTTGAGCCTCCGCCTGCTGCTGGTAGCGCCTCGCCGAAACCCAAAGATGAGAAGCCGTGGGCTGTCTGGCTCAAAGAGATCACGCTGCAGGACCATTCGATCGATTTCGAAGATCGCACCTTGCCGACTCCAGCCCAGATCCAGGTGCGGGCCCTGACCGTCAAGACCCACGATGTGCGGATTCCGATTACAAAGGCGCTGCCGCTAGAGGTGGAAATGCAGCTGAACGGCACCGGAACGATCCGTGTGAATGGGTCGGTGCTGCCCAACCCGTTTCAGGCCGATGTCACCCTGGCGCTGAAGGACATTGCGATCAGACCGTTTCAGCCGTACTTTGAGAAATTTGCGCGTATCGATGTGCAGTCCGGCGCCATCAATCTGGATGGGACAATGCACCTTGCCACCGAACATCCGAACGGTCCGTTCTTGTCGTATGAAGGTAACGCCGGTGTTGAAGCATTGAGCGTGGCTGACCGCGACCAGGGTGAGGAAGTGGCCTCGCTGCAAGCATTGTCCCTCAACGGAGTGCGTGTGACCGTCGATCCAACCACGGCCTCGATCAAAGAGGTGGGTCTTCAGCAACCAATGGTACATCTCGTGGTGCAGCCGGATGGCGGATTGAATCTCGGCAAGCTTACTGCTGCGTCGTTATCGGCCCCAGTGGATGAGAAGGCTGTGGAGCCTCAAAAAGCCAAGAGCTCACCCGTTCCGGTAACGATCGGTGTGGTGAAACTCGTCAAAGCGGCCGCGACGTTTCGGGACGAATCGGTGCGACCTCCTATCCAGACCGGGCTGTCCGATCTAACCGGTACGATCAAGGGACTGTCATCGAAGCAGCTGGCCAGGGCGGATGTTGCCCTCACCGGTCGAGTGGGTAAGGTGGCGTCGCTCAAGATCGCGGGGACCATCAATCCCTTGAGCGAGGATGCCTTTACGGATCTCGCCATTACCCTTGGGGGTATGGACTTGACGGCTCATGGTCCCTACAGCAGCAAGTTTGTGGGCTATGGATTGTCGAAGGGGAAACTCTCGCTCGATTTGAGGTACAAGATCTCCAAAAAACAACTTGAAGCGGAAAATAAAGTGCTGGTCGATCAACTGACGTTCGGGGAGAAGGTCGACAGTCCGGATGCCACATCGCTCCCTGTGAAGTTGGCTGTGGCGCTCTTGAAGGACCGCAAGGGACGCATCGACATCGACTTGCCCATTCGCGGCGACCTGAAGGATCCCGACTTCAAGTACGGCAGGGTGGTGATCTCGACATTACTCAATCTGCTCACGAAAATTGTGGCGTCTCCGTTCACTCTCATGGGAAAGCTTATTCCGGGCGGTGGGACCGAAGAGGATTTACAGTTCATCGAGTTCCCTTCTGGCAGCGCGACGGTGCCTGATGAGGAGTTGAAGAAGTTCGAAGCCTTGGTGAAGGGACTCGAGGAACGGCCTGGTTTGCGTCTGGAGATCACCGGCACTGCGGACCCTGTTCGTGATCGAAAGGTGCTGGGTCTTCAGAAGCTCAAAGCACAACTGCTTGCCAAGTGGCAGCAGGGGAAGACGGTATCAAAAGAGATTGATCTGCCGATTGCTGAGGAGGAACGTGCGATCAAAGAACTTTTCGATCAACAGCGCAGCCAGCAACCGGTGGCGATGCCGGCGGAGGGTGCGCAGGTCGCTTCGAAACCGCCTACGATTGAGGACATGCGTCAACAGCTTGCTGCTGCCATACCGGTTTCCGATTCGGATCTCCGTCTCCTGTCACAGCAACGGGCGGAACAGATGCGGGGACAATTAGCCGGGGATGGCAAGCTTGCTGACGAGCGTGTGTTCTTGACCGAAGTTGATCTGACCGCGTCGGAGCACGAAAAGGTGAGAAATCGATTGAATATTACGGCTGGCGAATAAGACTTGGTTCCCCCTTGCACTTCGTCCAGGAAGAACAGTATCGTATTCCGATAGCGAGTCGATTCATTGGCGTGAATAAGGGAGGTTACCATGGCAATACGACTGGGAGATGAGGCGCCGAACTTTACGGCAGAGACTACTGAAGGGACCGTCAACTTTCACGAGTGGCTGGGCGGTGGGTGGGGGATTCTCTTCTCGCATCCAAAAGACTATACCCCTGTTTGCACGACTGAGTTGGGGACGGTTGCTAAGATTACGCCGGAATTCAAGAAGCGAGGCGTGAAAGTTATCGCTGTCAGCGTCGATCCGTTGGATTCGCACAAGGGGTGGATCAATGACATCAATGAGACGCAAAAGACGACGATGAATTATCCGATCATCGCCGATCCTGACAAGAAGGTCGCGACCCTCTATGACATGATCCATCCGAACGCGATGGACAACATGACCGTCCGATCAGTGTTCGTTATAGGCCCGGATAAAAAGGTGAAGTTAACATTGACCTATCCAGCTTCATGTGGCCGTAACTTCGATGAATTATTGCGTGTCGTTGATTCACTTCAGCTAACCTCGAAGTTCAAGGTGGCGACGCCGGCCAACTGGAAGGATGGGGAGGATTGCATCATCACCCCGGCCGTGAACGATGCCGAAGCAAAGACACTTTTCCCCAAGGGCTTCAAGAGCGTGAAGCCTTATCTTCGTTACACCCCGCAGCCAAATAAGTAGCGAGCGATTTGACCGGGATTAGGGGCGGGAGAAGCTGTGAGCTTCTCCCGCCCTTCGTGTTTCTAGCAGGATGCTGAAAAAGTCCGCCAGCCTGTCTTGTTCATTTGGTCTATTCGGTCTGTCTGGTTTATTCTCCTTCGCCGAATACCCCGTAGCTCGCTACGGGGATGAAGGCGGGGAGAACCCTCTGTAGCCTTGGCGAAGGAGGGTAGTGGCTTCGGAGAATTTCGCAAGATACCCCGCAGCTTGCTGCGGGGAGCTTCATTTGGTTGAATGAGACTAGCCGGACGGACCAGACAGACCGGGCTTGTCCCAAACGTGCGGACCATCGAAGCTCTCGCGGGCCAGCATAGTCATTTTGCAGCCTGCTGGAACATGTTTCCAACTCTGTGGGGTCGATAAAGAAACCCTTCCGTATCGAGTCCATTCCGATGAGCTGAAATAGATCGGTCGATTGATGGGGGAGGGGAACTGTGCTAGGGTGAACACTCAATGCGACAGATAAACGACAAACTACCCAGTGCTCGCCTGCTGGTTCTCGCGTGGGTATCCATCTGGATGCTCATGGTTCCATTTTTCCACGTGCATCCCGATGCGGATCATGCTCATGGAGATGAGCGTCATGTTCATAGCGGCACAATCCATACGGTTTTCTCCCCAGACCTCGAGTGCGAGTTCACAGAAACTGTCCATGATTCGACTTGTCCTGAAGCCGCACATCAGCACCTGCAAGCCAGCGCGCATCTCGGTCATGCGCTCAATCACCCTGAGATAGAGTTCTCGCTGTTCACCGTTCCGATCGATCGTCCACTGCCGAAGCCTGGGATTATAATTGCTGAATTCCCATCCGACGGCAGTACCACGACTGACCAAGCCATTGTCGTGGCTGCATTGCAACCCGACACTCCACCCAACATTGTCTTTCTCTCCACTGCCCTCCCTCTGCGTGCTCCTCCCTTTCAATCCCTCTGATCAATTTTCGTGTTTTGATAATCAAGTAACACAGTATATCGCTGTCAGATGTCGGTGAAGGACGCTGTCCTTCTTGTTTTCTGACCTCTGGAAATCGCGATGACGTCCATTTTGAGCCGTCCGGCTTATCATGGATGGTCCGAGCGTATCGCCTGCGAAGAGATAGGAGCCTGACCAATGAGAGCCAGAGGGACCACTCGGAGCGTTTCATACATACTCGCGCTGTTTCTGTTCGTCACGGCTTGCGGGGATCGTAGCAGCGAATCACCAGCAGCGGCGCCGAAAGCTACCCCACAGTCCATCGCTCCTCGCATCAGCATCATTCAGGCTCCGGCGGCCGTGCGTGATCGAGTAAGGACCGACAGGGTCGCCGTGCACGTCGTTCCAGAAGTGGTGACGGCCCCAGGCGAAGTTGCCCTCGACTTGAAGCAGGTCGCCCAGATTACGTCCCGGATTGAAGGGCAAGTAGTGAAGATTCACGTTCAGCTCGGTGATCGGGTTAAGCCAGGTCAGCCACTCGCGGCCATCGGCAGCTTGCAGTTCGATCAGTTGGTTGAAGAGTACCTTGTGAGCAAGGCGCAGGCCGATGTTGCCGAGAACAGCTTCCGGCGAACGGAGAAATTGCGAGCCGAGGACATCGTGTCCGAGCGGAGGCTCATTGAAGACAAGGGCCGATACCTGGAAACGAAAGCGAAATTCCAGCACGTTCGCGAGAAACTGCTGAACATGGGCATGACGGCAGATGAATTACATCAACTGGAGCATGGAAGTCACATGGAGGGGCATCGCTATACCC
>JANNIV010000286.1:0-2060 GCA_031405355.1 Nitrospira sp. | reverse complement strand
TTTTCGGCCAATGATTTCTTGCAACCGCAAGGGGGAGTTTTGAAGCGCAAAGATCGTTACGATACAGCCGATCTTGATGAGAACCAATTTGAGCCAGGCTCTCGCCATCGCGTGCTCAAGAATCTGCTTGGTGTTGCGTCGAAGCAAGACATGGACAACGCGGAGGCAAGAGCTCTTGAGCAAGCAATGGATGTCCTGGTCAGAGCCTACGGTGAGATGCATCGGTTTACGGCCACGGATCTCTGTGACTGTCACCGCGCCTGGCTTGGCAGCATCTATGAATGGGCCGGCTGCTATCGGCTGGTGAATGTCAGCTAAGATGGATTCCCTTTCGCCGCCGCCGCTCAGGTGCCTACCTTGATGGATCAGTTTGAACGGGATGTGTTGCGGCGCTATACGCCATGCACGTTTGCAGATCAAGCTGGCGTTGTCCGTGCGCTGGCTGAAACGCATGTTGAGCTTGTGCTGATCCATCCGTTTCGTGATGGAAATGGACGCTTTGCTCGTGTGTTGTCATCTTTGATGGCGCTTCAGGCAGGACTGCCGCTGCTCGACTTCAGTCTCATGGCGGGGACGGGCAAGACCGCGTACATTACCGCGATTCAGGCAGGCCTGGATAAGCACTATGTGCCGATGGAACGCTTGTTTGAAAAAGTTATCGAGCAGAGCCGCTCGTCTTCTTAACCGGTAGCGGCTTGTCCGGCTCAGCCAGAATGCGGGCGATGGATTCGACGGATGCACCAGTCTCGACTGCCGTCGAGCTGGCGACGTTGGCGATCAAGGCTTTCCGGTATTTCGCTGGAACTTTGATATGTTGGTTGGTTTCAATGAGCGGCTTGTTCTTCATCGCTGCACCCCTCTCAGTGAATTCAATTGTACCGCATGACTTGGACTGAGGCTATCTCAAAATGACCTCTCTCTATATGGGGTTGCTCCGTTTCTCGGAGGCTCGCTATTCCTCTCATGGAATGGCACCCGGGTTGGTCCTACTGCGGCCGTCGAACGAGCACATTCTGATCGTGCGCGTTCCGGGAGCAAGGGATCAGCACGGGTGTCATTCCGTTCCTCCCGCTTGCGCTGATCTCCAGGCGGGGAGTAGGCTAAGTCCACTGGTTGGAGGCTCGCCGTTTTGAAAGGTTGAGGTTTGGGTCAAGGTTGAGCTCGTAGACTCCACATGTGGCTCCTCTTTCTATTTTTCCTCAGTGCCACTCCGGCTTTGGCGGAAGATCTCGGCGAGCTGAGTACGAATCTCGCTGGTTTTTCTGGTTTGTTTAGTTTATCTGGTTATCTAGTTTATTTGGTTATCCAATCAGCCAACCAAATAAACGTGACAAACCGAACAAACCAGATAAACCCGTTCTCGGTCCGGCCAACCAGACAGACCAAATAGACCAAATAAACGAGATAGACCAGCCCGAACCCCTACGGCCGCGGCCTTGGGAGCAACTGAAAGGACAGATCTGCCTGGGTTCGGAGGCGTTCATTGCGAAACATCAGCCGGATCGGGTGCTCCGAGACATTCCCCGGCGGCAGACGCAGGCACACCGGCCCACGCTGAACGATCTGTTTCAGCGTCGGGGGACCGAGGCTCAACGGATTACGGTGGCCTACTGACGGTACGGGTATCGGCTGCGCGAGATTGCCGAGCACCTGGGCGTCCATGAAGTAACGGTGAGTCGGCGGCTGAGGCAGGCGGAACAGGGCGCTGTATGAATGTAAGACCTGTCCCTGTTTCTGTCTGTTAGCCCTCAGCTGCCAAGGCCTCACGTTCTGGGAGCATGCGTGGTAAGATGAATCGTGACCAAAAATGGAAGATGCCATCCGGTGTCCTGCACCTGCAGAAGGGTTTTCATGGAGGGTTTTTTACTTCATTTGAGAAAAGGAGAATGCCGATGAGACGATCTATAACTCAACTGGCGGTCACGCTGGCCGGAGTTCTGGTCCTAGTCGCCACCACAGTGCTGCCTTTGCAGCCGGTATTCGGCGAGGGCGGGGCGCGGCGTGATGTTGTACGTCAAGAAGAGCAGAACCGCAAGGACGCCGTCGAGCACGCGAAAGAA
>JANNIV010000285.1:0-3085 GCA_031405355.1 Nitrospira sp. | reverse complement strand
GTCATGGGTTCAAATCCAGAGCGGTCTTACGCCTAACGCTTCACGTTTCACTTCTAACGATTCACGTCTTTTATGGAGCGGGCGAGGGGATTTGAACCGCCTTCCGTCGCCGGTTCAGCCCTGAAGCTTGCCTTCCGGCTCCCACGGAGGGGGCCAGCCCCCTCGTGCGCTCCCCACGAAAGGGGCTCACCCCTTTCGGAATCCCCTGTCATGGGTTCAAATCCAGAGCGGTCTTACGCCTAACGCTTCACGTTTCACTTCTAACGATTCACGTCTTTTATGGAGCGGGCGAGGGGATTTGAACCCCTGACAACTTGCTTGGGAAGCAAGGACTCTACCACTGAGCTACGCCCGCTCACTGCACCGAATCCTACGCTGGCTCAGGAGCCAAGTCAATCGTCATTGGTTAATCGGGCAGAAGAAACGCTGACCAATGGCATCATAAACAAGACAAACCAAACAAACCAGATGAACCAGCCCCTGAACCCACGGCTCATCTCAATGCTTCGACTTGTCCGGTCGCGCGGGCTAGATTCACGCGCGATGCATTCGCTCGAAACAAACCGTCGATCATGTTATCCCGCGCCCGCACCAGTGAAAAGAGCGCGTTGGATAATTCCAGACTGTTCGAGCTCAACAGACGAAACCGCTCTCTGGCCAACTGGAGTTCGGTCATCGCCGCCTTGAGCCCATCTTTGGCGATCCTGAGTTGTTCTTTGGCTGAGGTGAGGGTGACCAAGGCTTCTCGCAACTCCATCGTGATCTGTCTCGTGACCAAATCCAGCTTGATCTCTTCTTGCAGGACGTGACTTCGGCTCTCCCCGATCCGCCCCTCGCGCTGGCCGCCATCGAAGATCGGAATCGACATGGTGACACCCACGTTGTAAGTGCTGGTCGAATTATTCACCTGATTCCCGATTACTCCGTAATCCCCTTGGGCCTGCAATGACGGAAGCCGTTCTCCCTTGACCGAACTGAGGGACAGTCGTGACACCTGGACCCGCTGCTCCTGAGCTTTCATTTCCGGTCGATTCGCTAGCGCCACCTCCATGGCATGGTCCTGAGTCGGGATCGGCTGCTCAGGCGCTTTGAGTTCATCGGTGAGGACGAGCGCCACATCGAAGTTGACGCCCACGGCATTGATCAGAATCAGCTTGGTCCGCTCGACATCGCTCTTCGCCAACTCCAATCGTTGCCGCTCGTTCTCCAATTGGGTTTCAAGCCTGGCCGTATCGAGGCCCGTGGCCATGCCGCCGCTCTGCCGCGTCTTGATGAACGAGACGAGTTCCTTATACAGCTCCACATTCGCCGTTCGCGCGTTCACGGTCTCGGCGTTCCGCAAGACTTCCATATAATGCAAGGCCACAGTCGCCATCGTATCGTTCTTCGTCGTGTCCGCCTCCCGTTCTGAAACAGCCAGGGCCGCGCGCGATGCGCGCCAGCGCTCGATCAGGCTCCAACTGAAGAGCGACTGCGACATCGTGCCTCGGGCATCGGCGATATCGAATGGTTGGGTGCGGACCGGAGCGCCGCCGATGGTGCCGAGAAAAAAGGTTTGATTGGTGAACTTTGACGAACCGGAGAGGTTCGGCAATAACGCGCCCAGTTGCGTTCTCGAGGCGCTCCGCGCCGCTTCGATGCGCTCTTTGTACAATCGCACTTGTGGGCTCTTGTCCATCGCCGCTTCAATGGCATCCTTTAAGCTCAGCCTCAGGACCGGCAGCTCTTGCGGGATCGACGGAGGCATCTCGGCCGCCTGGCTGTGCCCCGCACAGAGCAGGCCCGCCACAACGAACATGCCCATCACGCCGCTGTAGATTTTCATTCGGTCACATCCCCTTCACGACACAAAAATCGTTATTTGGTTCATTTGGTTTGTTTTGTTTGTTTGGTTGAACGAAACGTACCAGATGAACCAAATCAACCAGATAAACAAAACAAACCAAATAGACCAGAGCGACCAGCAGTCACGGACTCTCTGCCGACGACAGGCGAAAATCGACGGTGCAGGCCAGGCCGGCCGCAATCGCCTTGTTTTGGTTCGGCAATTCCAAACGCACCCCAAAGGTGCCGCTGGCGCTATCGACGACTCGATTCACGACGATGATTTTCGCCTGATAGACCGGCTGCCCTTTGCCTTCCGGACGCACATCGGCCTGCATGCCGGTTTTCAATTTCCCGAGCAGCGAGAGCGGCGCGTAGACCTCCACCCGCAGCGGATCGACCTGCGCCAGCTTCATCACCGGCGTCTGCCGGGCCAGCTCGCCGGGCGAGAGCAGCCGATCCACCACCACGCCGGTGATTGGGCTACGGATCGTGCGCAAGTGCAGCGCCGCCGTGGCCCGGTTCAATTCCAGCTTGGCCAGGCGCTTGTTTTCAGACGCTTCCTGATAGGACATCTCGGCCAACGCCTTTTCCGTCTGAGCCTGATCCACGTCGTGTTGGGCAATCGAGTTGTTCTTGATCAAGTCCAAGGCCCGTTCCAGATTTCTGCTGCTGAATCCGACCTTCAGCTGGCTGCTCTTCAGCACCGCCTCTGCGTCCGCCTTGGCTTTCGCCAGTGCAACGGTCGCCTCTTCCAGGCTCGATTCGAGCGTGAGAATCACCTGCCCCTTCGTCACCCAATCGCCTCGTTCCACCGGCACCGTGTGGATCAGCCCCTCCACCGGAGTCCCGATAGAGATCTCGGCAAAGGGTTTGATCACGCAGGCCATATCTCCAGCCCACAGAGGCGACGCCGTCAGAGCACAGAGACTAACCGCAACGGTCAGCAGGCTCATCACGCCCAGCCCTGTCTCCTTCGGGCGCCGACCTGCTCGGCAATACCGTCACTGGCGCCAGCGCGGGCTTTGGGCAGGAAGGCTGGGAAGTCCGCATCCAGTTCAATTCCGAAGGCGCGACGCAATTTGGCAAGCTCACCGAGCAGGTCTTCAACGAGCGCTCGGCGATGGCCATCGTCCTGGACAACAAGGTCATCTCCGCCCCCGGAGTGAAAACCGGGCCGATCTACGAAGGCAATGCGCAGATCAGCGGCGGCAACATGACCGAGAAGGAAGCGCGCAATCTCGCCAGCGCCCTCGAGAAC
>JANNIV010000284.1:0-17859 GCA_031405355.1 Nitrospira sp. | reverse complement strand
CCAAACCCAAATCTTCATTTATCCCGTTACCCCGCTATCCGATGCCTGCACAGTTAGAACCCGAGGAGCCCCCCCCCGCAGAATGCTCAAAAAGGCCGTCCAGCAAGGCCGCAGCGAGCGAAGAGGCGAGGCGTACGCTTCGGTACGTTGAGCCTCTGAGCGATGCGAGAACGCCGCTGGCGGACTTTTTCAGCATTCTGCTATCGGATCCGCTGCCCGGCCGGCCCTATGGGCAAATCCGGATCAAGCGGCAAGTTGATTTCAGTCGGGCCTGCCCGTCCAAAGATACGTGCGCCAAGGATTCCAATCTCATACAACACCATCAAGGGCACGGCCATCAAGAGCATAGTAAAGAGGGTTGCGTCCGGCGTGACGACGGCTGACAGAATCAACGAAGCCACGATCGCGTGTTTCCGATACTTCGATAACTGCTGGGCCGAAACGACACCAACCCGCGCCAGGATAGTGAGTACCAGCGGCAATTCAAACGCGCAGCCGAATATCAGGAGAAATTTGACGTTGAAATCGATGTAGGTGCCGACGCTCAATTCCGGAGTGATGTCATGATCCATCCCGAAGCTGACGAAGAAATTGATGACCAGCGGGAGAATCACGAGGTTGCAAAAGATCAACCCGAAGGCGAAGAGCACTCCCGCCAATGCAAACAGCGGAATGCCCCAGCGTTGCTCCTTGGGGAGCAGCGCTGGTTCAATAAACTTCCAACACTGATAGAAGATGACCGGCAGACTCGCCAGGATCGCCGCAAGAAAGGACACTTTGATCGAGGCGAACAAGGCTTCCGTCGGTCCGTAGAACACCAACTGGTTGGGAAACGGACGATTTAACCATGCGACCATTTCGCCGGAAAAGGCGAACGACACCATCATGGCCACCAGAATTGTGGCCCCGATGATGATCAGACGCTTCTTGACGGTCTGGATATGTGCGGCAAGGGGATTGAGAATTCGTGCCATGACTCTGGTCCCGGTTACTGGTGGACACCAGCCCCATGACGAGGCCTCTCACTGTGGAGCGGCCTGCAACTCGTGGTCGCGCCAAACACGAATCATCTCGGCCATCTTGTCTTTCTTCACCAATTTCTCTTTGTGCAAATCCTTCATGGCCAGCTCTTCGGCCGGAGTCAGGACATGGCGCTTCTGCAATTGGAGCAATTCCAAGTCCAGCCGGTGATGAGCTTCTTCCAGTACACGGAATTCGTGACTGGATTGACGCAGTTGTTCCGCAATCATCGCCATCATACTGTCTGTCAGCATGTCGCACCTCCTGGCTATGAGATTATTTCAGCGGCCTGATACGTCCTCCCTCGTGACTGACTTCGCGCGTCAATGGAGCCGACCCGGACACAATCGGGTCCAGTTCCATCAACAATGCATCTTCAATGGGGTTGGTATAGTACATCGGTCGGGTCGTCACGTCACAAAACCCAAGACTTCGGTAAAGCGCATGAGCGGCATGGTTCGACGCCCGCACCTCAAGGACGGCGCGCATCGCTGCCTGTGCCATCCCCACCTCCAGAGCCTGTGTGACCAAGGCCCTGGCGATACCCTTGTGCTGCATCGACTCGATGACCGCCAGGTTCATCAGCCGTACTTCCTCGAAGACGACCCAGAAACAGAGATACCCGATAATCGAGACGGAACCAATTTCGCCCGGCGGTATCTGCTTTGCCACTAGAAAATTTGCAAAGGGATTGCCGCTCAGTTCCGCCTCCAACATTCTGCGCGTCCAGGGGGCCGAGAAGCAAGCTTCTTCGATCTTCAAAATATCCGGCAACGCCTCGACGGTCGCCGGCTCGATCACCCAATTGCCCACAGCCGGTCCCTCCGCTGCAACACGATGAACAGTGGATCTCACAAACAGCGAAAACGACGCGTAAAACGTAGAACTATCGAGTGGTTATGGTCTGAAATCTTCTACGTTTAACGATTCACGTCTTACGGCTCACTGGACGGCCCTTTTGAGCACCCAGCCGTACCTTCACTTTTCGTGCAATCCGTTCCTGCCGTAGGGCCACAGGAGATATACCGCCGGACTCTTCGTACTTCAATTCTGCAGCAGTACGTTGCACATACAAAGGACTAATGCCGGTTTCTGCATACTCACCTCGCCGGAGCCGCTCAATCCCCGCCAGCCCAATAGAGACAGCCGAGGGCTTCATGGCAACGTCTGAGGCCTCAGTCATCGTGAGGGTAGAGGGGGTCGATGCGCGGATGGCCGAGGCCTCGACCGTCCAGCCTTCGCCGAATACGAGAACCGATTCTGTGAGACTGTTCCCTAGCATAACGGGAGTGCCCACCTGTTCCGATACGACTCGCTCCAGCCGATCATCGCCGGTCCAGCGAAACAGCGCCCAGTAGAGTTCCCCGCGCCGGCTATTGAGAATGGGGCAGAGTAGATCCGAGGTTCCTCTCAGATTCCAGGCCATCCCTTCCAGGGTCGGCACCACCGCCAAGGGGAGTTGACTGATCGTCCTGAATCCGAGGAGCGTGGCCAGCCCGACGCGCAGTCCCGTGAATGACCCGGGACCGATCGACACCACCAGACCATCCAGCTGCTTGAGCGTCAGGCCCGTCTCACGAAATAACCGATCGATCGTCGGCAGCAACAACTTGGCATGCGATCCGGCTGCATCCTGGTCGTGCCGAGCGAGCACGCGCCCCCCATCGAGGATCGCCACACTCTGCCACGAAGTGGCCGTCTCAACTGCCAATACTTTCATCGTTGCAACCAGGCTACGGAAAAACAATGTTGGCGCACCGGAGCTTCAAAGATCTGCACATACTGCACAACAGGAGAACAGTCCCGCAGGATGCTCAAAAAGTTCAGACATCTCACCCACCCAACCCCAGCGCGCCAAGACGCGCTTTATCCCGAGCGAGGGCCTTCCAATTCCCTATATCTCTCTGTAGGGGAGTGGCCAAGGCTGCCCTCAACTGCGCGCATCGAACGAGCACAGTTTCACCGTGCGCGTTCTGCGAGCAAGGAGGGCACCTGGCCGCTCCCCGCCCCATTTTTCAGCATCCTGCTAGGTCTGGCCAAGGTCGGCAGCGCTCAACGGAATATTGGGAATCATTTCATGAAACGTCACCTGCACGCTTCCCTGCCCCTTGCCATCTTCCAATAAGATCTTAAACGGCCTCACCAACTGCTTATCGCCGGCGCTTGAAACCGTATCCGCCTCGCCGATTGCACGGAAGTCTTCGTACTGAATGGTCGCCTCCACCGCGCCCGATTCCGTGAGCCGATCCTCCTGGACGACATGCAGTGTCTGCCGCTCAAACCATAACTGCCTACGAATAGACTGCGACCCGTTGAGGGACGGACCTGAGACATCGAGCCGATAGCGGTCCCCCTCTTCCACGAGGGCGACCGTCTCATTTTTCGCGATGGCGCCTGTGCCCAGCACACCCCCCATCGCCCATACACTCAATTGAAACGGCCGGGCGAGCTTCCCCATCTCGCTCATGTCGGACGGACTGCCGGACAGGACACGGCCCATCGTCGGCAATCGCAACCTGAATTGATCCTCTGCCTGCACAAATTCAAAGAGTTCGCCGCCGACCGCGGTAAACCCGCGCAGGCGCATGGCATTTGGACGACGATAGTACAGCGCCCCCTCAACCCGTGACGCAATAGGAATGATCCCTCCCCGCACCTTCGCGCTGAAGAGACCTTTCATCGTCCTGATCGCCGCTTTCTGCTGACTCAGCAACGCCGTCAGCTCCTCCACCGTTGCCTTCTTGAGCTGGACTTCCTCCTTCGGCGCAAACAGCGCACAACCGGCAAGAAGCACGAATGTGAAATTCAAAATGATGAATGCAAAATGGCAGCGACCCACCATTTTGAATATTGCACTTATCACTTTGCACTCATGCCAATACGACATCGAGCGCCTCCCCTACTTCCCTGATGCCGATCAATTCAATCCCGTCGATGGGGTCGAGCTTGGCCAAGTTCCGTTCCGGCAACAGACAGCGTTTGAATCCCATCTTTGCCGCTTCACGAATCCTCATCTCAGCCTGGCTGATAGCCCGCACTTCACCGCCAAGCCCTACCTCGCCCAACACCAACAGACCCGGTTCAATCGCAACCTCGCGCAAACTCGATGTCACCGCCGCCACAATGCCCAAATCGATGGCAGGCTCGTCGATATGCATCCCGCCGACGACGTTCACATAGACGTCTTGCCCGGACAGGTGCATACCCAGCCGCTTTTCCATGACCGCGAGCAGGAGCGACACCCGATTCTGCTCCACCCCGTTCGCCATCCGCTTCGGCATCGCATAACTTGTGGACGACACTAACGCTTGCAGTTCGACCAGAATTGGCCGTGATCCTTCAAGGCTCGATACCACCACCGATCCAGTCGTGCGCTGAGACCGCTCTGCAAGAAATAACTCAGAGGGATTACTGACTTCCTCCAGCCCGGAATCCTTCATTTCGAACACACCGATCTCGTTGGTCGAGCCAAAGCGATTTTTTACCGCGCGAAGAATACGAAAACTGTGACCCTTGTCTCCTTCAAAATAGAGCACCGTATCGACGATATGTTCCAACAGTCTCGGCCCTGCGATCGCACCTTCTTTCGTCACATGCCCGATGATGAAGACCGGCACGCTACTGCGTTTCGCGTACCACATCAATTGGCCCGCCACTTCCTGCACTTGGCTGATGCTGCCGGGCGCGGACGTAATCTGTTCGGTGTAGACCGTTTGGATTGAATCGACGACCATCGCAGCCGGCTGGATCTCCTGCGCCGCTTTCAAGATTTGTTCGAGGGAAGTTTCCGCCAGGATCAACAGATTCGGATGCTCGATGCCGAGCCGCTGGCCCCGCATCTTGATCTGCCTCGGCGATTCCTCTCCGGAAACATACAACACCGGCTCATTCTTCGAAGAGAGGCGCGGAAGCGCCTGCAGTAACAGGGTTGTCTTGCCAATCCCCGGATCGCCGCCGATCAGGATCACTGAGCCGGGAATGACTCCTCCACCCAACACCCGGTCGAATTCGCCAATCTGCGTCAGCCGCCGGTCTTCACCGACCACTTCGATCTCGGCAATCGGCGTCGCCTTGGCCTGCGCCATCTTCATCGCAGCAGGCCGACCCTTCCCAGTCGGCGCCTGCCGTTCTTCTTTCATGGTATTCCAGCCGCTGCAATCAGGGCAGCGGCCAAGCCATCGTGGCGACTGGTGGCCGCAAGCTTGGCAGGAAAAACTCGTCTTCGCCCGCATCAAGAAAAGCCTCAAGAAAATAGAAGTCTGAGGGTCATATTAAAGGATAGGGAAGATGAATGGAAGGCGGAGCCGAACCCCTATGCCGCGGCATGCTCCAACGCACGCGAATTCTCTATCCGGAGGGAAGAGATGGGGTCATCTATCCCACCCACCGTACAAGGGTTAGCAGTCTGCGGAAAAACTCGGTTTATACATAAAACACTGCTGAAATCTCGCTGAATGCCTCTAATGCTGCAATAGCTCAGGATGCTCAAAAAGGCTTTCCAGCAAGGCCGCAGCGAGCGAAGAGGCGAGGCGTACGCTCCGGTACGTTGAGCCTCTGAGCGATGCGAGAACGCCGCTGGCGGACTTTTTCAGCATCCTGTTAGCCTCACGGCTGAGCACACTTGATGGCACATACACGGTTCAGTTGCCGCCGACGCTCGGTGATGGCAAGGCGTTTAGCTTGCCTCTCTCCGTGGCTCGAAATGAAGAACTTACGCTGATGTCTCACACCACGCTCATTGGCCCAGGAGGCGAGCCAGAATACTTGACGGCGCCCGGTATTGAGATTGGCGACCACTTCATAACGACCAACACCAGGAATGCCCGAGGTATTGGTCCTGCGAAGACGGGTGCAGAGCCAGACGTGATGTTTAAACTGCGAGTGCTGAAGGAGAAGCCCGTTTCGATATTCACGCGCAGCCTTCAATGCTTTGCGCTTTCCACCATGAACTGAGTCGGAGAATGTTTTGACGGTAATCCCATTCCACCGTTGCAGCGTGACTCGCCAAGCATGGGTGCGGCTTCCCTCGTGGTCAACGCGGACAATGTTGCGGGGAGGAGTCATTCAGAGAGCCTTAACGTGCCACGCTAACCGGCACGCGCCGTCTTAGCTCAGGTTCGGGTTGCATGTGTGGTTAAACAACGATCTGCGCGCTCGGCCACTTATTATTTTCCAATTCCCTGAGACACGAGCAATATCACCAGGGTGTTAAGCAAAACGCCCGCTGACCGCGGAAAACGGCCTGGGGATGACCCCACCCCTATGCCCCACCTAAATGTTAGATTTCAGCCGCATGCGCCAATACCTGGGCTCCTGATGCAGGTGTGCGACTGCGATAATTATGATCTCGGTGCTTGTCGGCTCATAGATCAGGCCATAGGGAAACCGCTGCATCTGACAACGGCGAATCGAGCCACCCAGCGAGTGCCATGCCATCGGAAAATCGCTGATACGCCGGATGGTCTCCCAGGCCTCATCACGAAACTCATCCCCCAGCTGAATGCGCTGCGCGTTGTAGTACCGGACAGCCTCAATAAGCTCTTGATGTGCGGGAGGCAGTAATCTAGTCTTCAAACTTTTTTACCGAGATCCGCGAAGACCCGCTCCGCATCGACCGCGCCAAGCTCGCCGGCGCGGTAAGCAGCCAAGCGATCTTCCGCTTCTTTGAGCCACATCGCATCAAGCGCGGGATTGGGCATGTCGAGACTCGCAATCAGACCCTCCACCAACGCCGCACGGTCATTGGACGGGAGTTCAAGAGCCTGATGCAAAATGGCTTTTGCTGATTGGGGCATAACCACCTCCATTTAACAGTCACCCGAAACTGTACCAGCGATGTTCTATGAAATCTACCGCTAACACTCAGCCGCCGCCGGCCACGACAGCATAGAAGAACTGAGGAACTTGCCTGCGGTCGGCTGGAGAGCCTTGTTAGGGAAGGGTCTATATGGACATTCTGGTTTCTTCCCGCAAATCTCGCATGGTCACCCGCGAAAATTCAGAATGTCCCCGGTAATTTCCTCAACGAGTTGTTATTAACTTTAGGTAGGTGTGTCTGCATAGGGCTCAGCTGTAATTTGATTTTTATCTTCATGAACAATATATCCGGGCCTGTTAGTACGAAGAATATCTACATGAAACCCGTGCATTTCAATAATACTAGAAATGGCGTACATCTTGGCAATGTGTTCTTTAGCGGTATCTTTGAACCAGCTTAATGCAACTCCGAGAGCATGAGGTTTGCTGGACGTTGTGAATGATTCCGGTTTTTCAAGATGCTCATTAAACCATCCACGTATTTCCAATAACTGAGTTTCTTCATCATGAGTTAGTTCACCAGCCTCACGAAGTGTACTAGATATTTGAAAAAGACCTTGTCTACGACCGGAATCTTCATCAAGAGAATTTACTACGAAGCGAATATACATACTGGCTTATATCAATAATTAGACTGATCCGCATAAGATGCGGAATTCAGATTTTCCGTCCGTCTAACACGCCTTGGAATTTCTTGCTGAAAGTCTGTTAGGCCCTTTGCATTCAATTGCTTACGCCTATTCAGCGGTCTATCACGGCATCTTTTGAGGATCAACACCACCTCCTTAAATTATTCTCAAAAATGTGCGACGGACTGTTCTTTACTGCACGCGTCGAGGAACTGGCATCCATCTAAATGGTCCCTCCAAGCTCCCTAGTTATCACTCAGGGATGGGGGCTGATTGATCTTCCACTGCGCGCGTCCAACGAGGGCCTTCTCAGGCCGCGCGTTGCGCGAGCACAGAAGATCATCAGGCTCCATCCCCTACTCTCTTCCTCCTCAGGGCGGAAAGCATCTCGAAAGGCGGGCGGGCAGGTGGCTCCTCCACTGCGCGTGTCTCCTCCTCACCTCCCTCCCACTCGTGCGCAAATTGTTCCGGAACAAGCGGGTGACTGGACTGTCCTTCACTGCGCGCATCGAGCGACCACAGCTTTATCGTGGGGGCTCTGCGAGCAAGAAGGATGGTCCAGTTACCCGCTACATCTTTTTCCGCACCTCTTTCCACTCCTTCGCCACCTTCGCCTTTCGCGGCGCCTCACCCTTGGCCGGTTCCGGCACCATCACGGCATCGAGGCGCCGTTGCAGAAAGGCTTCGGCAAAGGCCTTCGTGCGCCCCACACCTACTTTGAGCGTCTTCCACCCGGCAGCATGCAGTTCATCGAGTTTCGTCCCGAACGCCGCCGGATCAGATGGCAGCACAAAGATATGCCCGACCGGAAACTTGTGACCCGAAAGCCATTGTCTGGCTTGTGCATTTACCAGATCGTTGGTGCCCACCGCCTTGTCTTCCGTCACTACATAGAGCACGTTGTAGTAGAACTGCGTGAGCTTACCGAGTTCGTTCGCGGCGTCGGGCATCGGCTGTCTGCCCTCCGCATCCTTCCCAGGCAAGGTCACAGTCGGCCCCTGTGCGGTCGGGACTTCCATGAGCGATGCCATTTCCACCGCTATGATCGGAGTGCGACGCTCCCACACAGCCAAATTCGCGCCAGCCTCAGTCACGGCAACTTTCGAAGTGACTCCGACTCGCACGGTGAATGGAACCGATCCTTTGGCCTTCAGGATATAGGACAAAATAGCCCGCCCGTCGCTACTTGTCATCGCGGTGGCCACGACATTGCCGGCGATGAGAAGCTCGATGGGTTCGCCTCCCAGTGGAACCTCCGTCCGGAGGCTCTTCCCTGTGAGCGTCGCTTCAATAGTAGCTGGCTGGTTGGGAGCGGTGAGGCTGTCGTGAACCGTCAAGGTTCCGGAAATCTTGTCCGCCGCGGAAAGGATAGTGGTCGCAGTCCAAAAGAGGAGAATAGTGAAAAGACCGGCTCTGCGGAAAAAACTATTGTGCACGGTGGGATTCAATAACCTTCACATCTAGGACAACAGGAGCACACCGAGCAGGATGCTCAGACTGGTTTGTTTTGTTTATCTGGTTCATCTGGTCTGTCTGGTTTAACCAAACAAACAAGACAAACCAAATAAACCAAATAACGGTCTTCTTGCGCTGGCGGGCTTTTTCAGCGTCTTGAAAAGTTAGGCCTTCAGGGCCGCTATCACTTCAGTGACATGCCCGCCAACCTTGACCTTGCGGAAGATCGCCTTCAACTTGCCAGCCTGGTCGATTACAAAGGTACTACGCTCGATACCCCAGTATTTCTTGCCGTACATGCTTTTCTCTTTGTAGACCCCGTAGGCCTTCGCGACGACCTTATCCTCGTCGCTGAGCAACGTGAACGGCAAGGTAAATTTCTTGATAAATTTCTGGTGGGATTCCTGGCCGTCAAAACTCACGCCCAACACAACCGCGCCCGCCTTCTTGATCGGCGTGGCAGCATCACGAAAGTCACACGACTCCGTCGTACAGCCGGGGGTATCGTCTTTGGGATAAAAGTAGAGAACAACTTGCTTGCCTGTAAAATCTTTCAGGCTAACCGGCTCTCCCGATTGATCGGACAGCGACAGAGCGGGAGCCTTATCACCGACTGTAAGTTCCTTTGCCATCAGCTTTCTCCTTTTCCCATGCACCGTGCTCAAAACACCTGAAGCGTATCTCGTGTTTACAAGGAATGTTGAATTGAACATTCACCATTAAACATTGAACATTCGGCCCTGATTATCTCGGCCCACCAGTCCCGCCACCCAGGCCCTGCCTGCCAGCCCCAGGTGGAATGAGTTTCCTTTTCGGCGACTCCACGTTGCCGTAGGGACGGAGCGCGGGCGAATCCCAGATCACTTTGTCTCCCGGAGCCAGGTTAGCCGCTTCCATGAACTGTTGGCGTGCCTGTTCCGTTTCTCCCACGACATTCAAGGCCAAGGCATAGTTATAGTGCGCAGGCCCCGATTGAGGAGCCACGGCTACCGCTTGGGAAAAATAGTTTTTCGCCTCGTTGAACTGCTTCGTTTGATAGGCCTGCGTCCCCTGCTCAGTCAGAGTCACCGCTTGCGGCTTCACACCGGACTCAAGCGCCAACGGAACCAACGGCTTCTCCTTGTCCATGAAGGCACAGGCGGTTACTCCGAACAACAAGAAGCTTACTCCGAGCAGAAACAGAGGTTTCATCGCGCTGTCACGTTCCATGGGCACATCACGCCTTCGCATGTTTCCGCGTCTCCTCTTCGAACGCCTTCCGATAGAGCACTTCCCACTCCGCACTGCCTTCGACGATCCCCCGCGAGTAGGAAGCCAGCTTGGCTCTGACCTTTTGATTGATATCTTCTTCTTGTGCCAACTCGGATGCGAGCACCCGCTTGATTTCTTTCAAAACCCGCCCCTCATCGGCCTGGACCGTCACCAGCGGGCTTTTCTTGACCGCCTGAAGAATGACGTGAGAGAGATGGCTGATTTTATCTTCGCTCAACATAGCAAGTTCGTGAAACGTTAGACGTGAAACGTAAAACGCACTGGGGTTGGAGGTTCGAGCATTTTACGTTTCACGTTTCACCTTTTACGTCTCACGCGTTATAAGATGATGCCCCGCTCCCGCGCCAGCTTCGTCTTCACCATCGTGAACATCCGCTGAAAATCCACCTGTCCCCGCTCGATATCTTGCTCGTAGGCTTTCAACAGCTGCCGCACTTCGGCGTTCAGACGGTCCTCAACCGATAGCTCCTCGATAATGGCGTGATCGATCTGCTCGACGAACGATTTGCGATCTCCGACAATCGCCACCTGCCCCTCCTGCTGCAGCTTGGTCGCGATCGACTCCGAGATATGGCGAACACGCTCTTTCGACAGTCTCATAGCTAGCAGTCCATGGAAAAACTAAGTCGGCACGAGAAATTTGGTTGTCCACACAGGTACCATAACAAGACATCTTCCCGTAGGATGCTCAAACAGTTCAACCTTCTCACCCACCCAGCCCTGGCGCGCCGAGACGCGCCTTATCCCAAGCAAGGCCGCAGTGAACTATCACTTTTTAAGGGGTGGCTGGGATGATCCCAACTGCGCGCGTCCAACGCGGGCCTTCTGAGGCCGCGCGTTGCGCGAGCACGGGGATCGTCCCAGCTACCCCGCTCCTTTTTCAACATTCTGCTATATCTTGTCGATTCGAATGGTCGGTACATCCATCACACGCCGCAGTACCGACGCATCTCCGATAATGCGGCCGATGACATTGACACGATCGGCCGGAACCGGATCCTGCCCCATACTCATCGGTGTGCGTCCAAAGAAAATAGCCAGGACTTGCCCGGCCCCCCAGAAGGCGACATCGCCGACTTTGACCTGACTCGTCGCCGTCTCTCGATGGTCCTTCACCCCAGCCAATTTAAAATAGAACTCTTCGCCCCATGTATTGACTGGGCTCTCAACCGGTAATGCAGCATAGACTTCTTTCGCCGTCTTCGTCGACTTGAGCTCCGCATCGAGCTGAACGGATCCGACGGTGATGCGAATTTTGTTACAGAGATCAGTCATTGTCTTCTATTCGCCGACTCCCGGCAGCCGTCAGACGAAAACCCGCTCAGGACGCGGACTTTAGCTTGTTTATTCAGTGAAATCAAGGCTACAATCCCTCGACTATATGCTTTCATCATCCTTCGTTCTTCTCAAAGGTATCGGTCAAAGTTCCGAGCGCCATCTGTGGCAGGAGGGCATTCTGGATTGGACTTCATTCCTCCGGTCTCCAACCCTCCCCGGCATCTCCTCGACCAGAAAAGAATGGTATGACCGTGACCTCGCCATCGCCCAATTGCGTCTAGAGGAAGGCAACGCGCAGTTCTTCGGCGCCTGTCTGAAAAGCCGTGAGCACTGGCGCCTCTTCGAAACATTTCGCCCTCGTACGCTCTATCTAGACATTGAAACGACAGGGATGTCGGCGCGCGAAGGTCATGTAACGGTGGTTGGATTGTTTCGCAACGGGCACATGACGAGCCTGGTCCGGGGAGAAACATTGACGGAGGATCGATTGCACGCGGAGCTGGAACAGACAGACCTCTTCATTACGTTCTTCGGCAGCGGGTTCGACATACCCTACTTGCAGGCGAAGTTCCCCCGGTTAAATTTCAAGAAACCCCACTTCGATCTGTGCTTTGCCGCCCGCAGGCTCGGCATGCAAGGCGGACTGAAGCATATCGAACGCGAAGTCCAGATTGTTCGCGACACCGATGTAGCGGGACTCGACGGATGGGAAGCTGTTCGCCTGTGGCATCAGTGGTGCGCGGGAGACAAGGCTGCGCGCACTCTATTGCTAAAGTACAACGAAGCCGATACCAAAAACCTCGAACCGCTCGCATCGTTGATCTACGGCCAGATGGTTGCACGATTCGGCCCGCCTTCTCTGGGGTTTCCACCAACTCGCCGACCACAGCCGATCGAGGTCGCGCTGTGACAGAGTCTCGCCCGTGGACCGGAGTTGGTCGAACCGAGAGGGGTCATGTTCGCGCGTCGAACCAGGATGCGCTGGCCCTCCTGAATGATTGCGGCGTCTGGATGGTGGCAGACGGGATGAGTGGGCACCCGGCAGGAGATATCGCGGCCCAAACCGCCGTGACCGTGGCCGCACAGCAGGCACTGGAGCGAGCATCCTGGTTCCACGAGCACCCAAGCGCAGCCGCCGAGTTCGTGGCAGATCTCGTGATGAGCGCCAACCGGCGAATTCATAATCTCATACTGGCGAACCCATCCTTGAAAGGGATGGGCACGACCTTCGTCACCTTGGCAATGACACTGGCGCCGATGCCGGTTGCCCATATCGCCCACTTGGGAGATAGCCGCGCCTATCTCTTTCGAGAAGGACAGCTCAAACAATTGACTCGCGATCACACCCTCGTCGAGTCGTTTGTGCAGCGCGGCCTAATTGATGCGGCCACAGCGATCACACATCCCGAGCGCCACATCTTGACCAAAGGCCTCGGCCTGGGCATCGACATGAAACCGGAGCTGACCTCGACACCGGTAATCCCTCGCGATCTCATCATGCTCTGCAGCGACGGGCTCACCAAAATGTTAGAGGATGGAACCATCGCGTCGATACTCTCCAGCGCGAACGGCGACCCCCACAGCGCCTGCCACAACCTGATCGAGCAGGCTCTAAACAGAGGGGGAGAAGATAATGTGACCGTAATCGTCGTGGCATACACGCCGCCTACAGTCGGGCAATTTCAATAAATGGGCAGTTTAATTATTGACAAGACTCAATCGGCCCTGTAGCCTGCAGATCTAGCTGGACATTCTTTCCTCCCGCTTCCCTTGTGAACCCGACAGGAGCTTTATCATGCGTGTGTCCGTACTGATTCGTCTCATCATGTATATGGTCATCGGCGGGCTCTGCTGGGTTCCCGAAGCCATGAGCAGCAATGCGGACAATACCGAACTTGAAACCACCGTCCGGGCTCTTGTGCGGGCCAATGCAGAGAAAGATCTCCCCACCATGTCCAAACTAATAGCCCACGATGCCGATATCATCAGCTATACCATCGGAGGCCGGAAATACGTGGGTTGGTCTAACCTTGAACGGGATATCAAGGAGGAGTTTGAGAAAGTGGCTGAGCTCGACATTCCCATCTCTGAACTCAAGGTGTGGTCGAAGGGAGATATTGGGTGGTACACGATGGAGCTGGACTATGTGCGTGTCCTCGGCCAAGGACCGAGCCAGGAACGCGCGGTCCTGCCATTACGAGAAACCGGAGTGCTTGAACGTCGAAACGGCCAGTGGATCCTCCTGTCGTGGCATGAGTCCTTCCGCAATGCCAGCGGTGCGATGTCTATCGATGTTCAGCCAAATGCCGCTGCGCCACGCACTGTAGCTTCATCGATCAGCCAACCAGCCGTCCTTGATTTGAGCGGGGAATGGGACATTCTCGAGGTGGAAGACGACAAGCGCTACAAGGCCACACTCGACAAAGCCGGCAACGGCCCCTATACCCAGCATGGTGGTCGATTCATTACTTCAAAATTTTCAGACCGTCTCTGGCAAGGTGCCTGGCAGCAGCCCGGCAACGATCGCGAAGGGGAATTTGAACTCCTCCTCTCAGAGGATGGAACCCAGGCCAAGGGAGTCTGGTGGTATTCCCGTGTCGGAGCTCAAAAGAACATTCCTCCTCGCGAACATGGCGGAACCTATCTCTGGAAGCGACTGACCCCGCTCCCGTCCGCACGATGACATCTGCGTATCACATAGGCCTCTACGATCAGCGTTCCGAATATTTGCGTGACTACTTTTTATCCTTGGGAGGCTCTATGCGTCAGGTACTTCTCACTCTGCTCACCGGCATCTGTCTGGCGACTCCTGCCCTTGCTGACGGCGGTCACGACCACCATGCAGTCCCGACACTCAAGAATCAAACGACTACGACCGTCACGGTTCAGGGCGATGTCGTGACCCTCACGTTCGGTCCCATCGACCTCCCCGCCTCTCACGATGGAGACCTTGCAGCCTCATTGCCCAAACATAGTTTTCAGCTTCCTAAAGACAGGTATATGGTCGGGTACAAAACTGCGGTCTTCACCAAAGAAGGGAAACCCCTCCCCAAAAACTATCTCCATCACATCCTGATGCTCAATAACAGCAAACCGAGCGTCTCATGCGATGGCGAACCGTTGTTCTTTGCGGGCGCGGGGCTGGAGATGACCGAAACGCGTTTCCCGGCAGGCTATGGAGTCAAGCTGGCCAAGAGCGACCATCTGATGTCGATCGTCGCGTTTTATCATAAAGCGCCTGTCACCAAAGACGTCATGGCAACCTTCACTATGTACATGGCGCCCGAGGGTACCCAGGTCAAAGAAATGGACGTGTATCAGGTGGGGGTCAACATTGTATGCTTCAGCAAGTTCTCCCAGCGAGGCCCAAACCAGACGGACGAAGGAATTGAGATTACAACCGGAGTCCAAGTCCACCGCGAGCCGCTCAAGTTCTCGATGGATGGCTGTGTCAAATTCGCCTATCCGCATGGACATGACGAACTCCTCATGATCGGGCTGGACAATATGACGAAGAAGCAAACTCTGCTGCGGACGGTTCCCGATGTCACCCAGGACGGAACCTTCCGCGAGTTTCTACCGCATCAGGTCTATCAGGACAGCCAGGGGTTTCCTGTGACGAAGGCTGATGACTATGAAATGGTCATGGTCCATCACCATCCCTTGCAGAAAAAAGAAGCCCAGCATGGGATGGGAAACTATTTGCTGTACATGACCCCTGGCGCCTGTCCAGCTACGTCCCCTTCTCCAGTCGCCCTCAAATAGAAGCCCGATACACCACGGTACCTGCCGCACAGTCTGCGGCAGGTACTGCAGCGTTCTCTCCCTCACATAACATCAAACCCTGTGCC
The DNA here is from genome assembly GCA_031405355.1 of Nitrospira sp. Lineage (GTDB taxonomy): Bacteria > Nitrospirota > Nitrospiria > Nitrospirales > Nitrospiraceae > Palsa-1315. The sequence goes on along the minus strand of JANNIV010000284.1, from coordinate 2,537 downwards.
TCACCGCCGTTCAATTTTGTTCGTCATCAAAGTTTTTCCGCCGCCCCCTACTAAAGATACAACCTATTTCATCGCATCAAGACTGGGTTTCCCACCTCCGCCTATGCTATTCACATCACTATCCAAAGATGCGTGCCCCGGGCCGCGTGCGGCAGAAGAATAGGGGACTGGTTTAGCTCAGACCAGATCACGGGCGAACGTTGTATTGTCGCTCTGGGACTGGGTTTGTTCGAATTCCCAGTAAGCACAGGGATATCTTGATGCCACAGAGTGAACCGGTCACCATCCTGATTGTCAGCGAACAGGCTGAGTCCATTAAACTCATCACTGTCAGTTTGCGTGGATTCTTTCCCGGCTGCCGCGTGGATGTCGCCTATTCAGCCGAAGAAGCCCGCGCATGGGCGGCATCTCACGAATGGGTATTCATCCTCATCGACGAACAATGCCTCGCCGGGAACCATACTTCACTACCCGGCGAACTCAAACGCCACGTACCGTACGTGGCGAGTATTCTGCTCAGCGACCGCAGCGATTCAGCCTCGGCGCTTCAAGCACTCCAAGCCGACGTCGATTTTTTCCTCTCGAAGAAATCTCCGGCCTTTCTCACGGAACTCCTGTTCTGTGCAAAAAAAGCCATCGAAACACGCCACATGAGAATGACCCTGGACCACGCACTCGAACGCCATCGTGGGCTCATCGAATCGCTCAACGACATCGCCTATGAACTGGATGCCGGCGGATTTTTTGTGACAGTCAGTCCCGGTATCGTCATGCTATTGGGTTACTCACCCGATGAACTCGTCGGATTGCCCTATACCACGATCGTTCCTGCCGACCAGGCGTTGGCGGCTCGCTATCGCCTCAACGAACGTCGATCCGGAGCGCGGGGCGCCAGCCGCGTTGAGTTGACCCTGCGACGGAAACCCATGCAGGATAACAAGACGCTGACTCTCACAGCGGCGGTGAACGCTCGCGGACTCTATGACCCACTTCGCCGATTTCTCGGCACAGTGGGATTGATCCGAGACCTTTCCCCGTCCAAAGAACACGACACGACAATTCAGCAACTTCACCAGCAACTCCTGCAGAAAGAGGCACTGCTCGGACTGGCCCAGAAAGCCACCCTGTTGTCGCAACAGCTGCACGATCCACTGGCCTCGCTACTGACACAGTCGCAACAACTCCTTATTGCCATTCGCGACGCACGTCTGGACGACCAAGCCGAAATACTCGCCGCCCACGCCGCAGAAGCAACGAAACTCGGAGCACAGTTGGCGGAAGCCCTCCACAAGAGAGAAGGTGGCCCCTTAGGACCGACGATCAATGAGGTTCTTGACGACGCACTATTGCCCACAACCTCAGCAATTGTGGATGGTGCCGGCATCATACGGCAATACCCCGCTCACCTCCCTCCCCTCGTTGGGAATCGCGAACAGGTCACGAAACTCATTCTCCATCTCTTGAACTATGCACAGACCTATTTACTGACGGTCGGCCGCTCGCACCGACTCATTGTGAGCACACGCGCAGTGGGATCTTCCTCCACCTCTGCTGACGCTCCCACCCTATTTCCCCTCACCCCACCTACTGAAATCGAAGTCGAGCTGCTTGAATCCGACATAATGTGGTTGGCAGCATCTCCAGCGACAGTGCCCTCGTCCGTTGATCTCATCGAGTCGTATGAGCTCGTCCGTCAACTGAACAGCGCCCTGGATTTGTCGGCTCCGATGCAAGGCCCTTTTCGTATGGTCCTCCGTCTGCCGGTTGCCTCACAGCTCCCTCTCGATATACCCCCGCTGCCGATTGCCATCCCTGACACCGAACCCGCTCTTACGCCGACCACGAAAGACGCCAGGCCGGCGCCTCTTCCAACTGCCGACCCTGACAAGCCGAAACAGGAACGACGCCATGTGCCTCGAATTCTCACTACCCTGCCAGCCACGATTACCGTTGGATCAGTCGCATGGGATGGTACCATTTCAAACCTCAATCTCAGAGGAGCCTGCGTCACACTCCCAGGCGATTTCCCTACCGTTTCGCCGCAAGACGCGTATGTGGTGGTCAAGACGTCCGTGGGCATTCTCGAGTTACAAGGCAGGGCACAGGAACGGTCAGTCTCGCTTCAAACCAAGACACCGGCCTCCCAGTTGATTGTGATGTTTGAGCCTCTCAAGCAAGAAGAGGACGCCGTCCTTGCCTCATTAGTCCAAGCGGCGCAAGAACAAGCTATTCCATTCTCCCTTGAAGTACTGCTTGCGGTAGAACCACAGGGCAATCTGATTGCTAGTAACCCTCTCGTACTTCACGAACAGAAGGACTTCGACCAGCGCGAGGCCGTACGAATACCTTTGCAACTCCCGGTCCGGCTCGATGTCACGGACCCTTCCGGCAGAAGTTACCGCCTCGAAGCGGTCACCAGCAACCTCAGCCGAGACGGCGTCTGTCTTCACCTCGATGCTCGCCCTGAACTCCTGAGCGGTATGGCTACGCTGCACTTTGCCGTCACACAGACCCAGAAACATCCTGGAACCCATGAG
>JANNIV010000283.1:0-4839 GCA_031405355.1 Nitrospira sp. | reverse complement strand
CACAATCGTTTCCGCGGCGTGCCCGGCGCATGGGAAGCCGCGCTCGCCGGCATCGAGGCCTGTAAGCGGAATGGGCTGGCCTTCCAGGTGCACTTCAGCGCGCAGCCGATGAATTATCAGGAGCTGCCTGAAGTGATCGATTGGGCGCATCAGCTTGGCGCCAAGGTACTCAATGTGTTCTTCATGGTCTGCACTGGCCGTGGCGAGGAACTGACCGACATTACTCCGGCTCAATATGAAGAAGTGCTCGGCTACCTGGTCAACTGTCAGGATAATTATAAGGGCATGCTCGTCCGGGCCCGCTGTGCGCCGCATTTCAAACGGCTGGCGTATGAGAAAGACCCGAATTCCCCGATCACCAAGGCGACGGGGTATATGGGGGGCGGCTGCCTCGCCGGTACCAACTACGCGCGGGTGACCCCGAACGGTGAACTGACCCCTTGCCCCTATATGCCGCTTTCAGCCGGGAATATCCGCGAGACCAGCTTCGTCGACCTGTGGGAAAAGTCCGATGTGTTTAATTCCTTCCGCTACCCGCACCTGAAGGGTAAATGCGGCGATTGCGAATACACAGACATCTGCGGCGGCTGCCGCGCGCGCCCCTACGTCGATCACGGAGACTGGCTGGACGAAGATCAATGGTGTCTCTACACGCCGAAAGGCGGCGAGAAGATCAAAGTCGCATTTAATACACCGGAAGAAAGCCCCGTGGCGTGGGATGGGGACTCGGAAACACGGCTCAACCGGATTCCCTACTTCTTACGCGCCATGGTGAAAAAAGGCGTGGAAAAGCATGCACGCGAGAATAACATCCCGCTGATTACTATCGAGTTAATGGAAGAACTCCGCAAGAAACGCTTCGGCAACGATGCACCGATGTTCAGGCCCTAATTATGGTTCATGGTAAATGGCTGATGGTCTATGAACAAATCAAGCATGGATTAGAGGTGTTCCCACCATTAACCATCAACCATTAACCCTCTTTTCATGGATTCCCTTCAAAGCATTGTCACCGACCTCAATACGCTGATCCCGATCCTCAATCATTGGCTCCACTTGTTGTCGGCGGTCATCTGGATCGGCGGACTCGCATTCCTCGTTATGGCTGTGACTCCTGGGCTGAGGAAGGCGGTTTCCAGGGAGCAGATCAAGCCGATCACCGACGCGTTCTATCTGCATTACAAAAAAGTCGCGGGCATCCTGCTCATCGTCCTTCTGTTTACCGGTGGTATCAATTTCCACTACGTCAATCAGGCCATCACCTTGCAAACCGGCAGCGGGATTCAGAACCATGCCAAATACCTGACCGTCTTTTTTATCAAGCTACTTCTCGCCCTTTGTCTCCTTACGCTGTTCCTGTACACGGTGCTCTTCAAGTCCGATGATGCAGACGAGGAGGGAGGGGAGTCCTATGAAGCAATTCCCTTTCAGCGAGCTGCACTCTGGATCGGCATCTTAATCCTGCTCTGTGCTGCTGCGATGAAACATCTCCACCAATAGACCTGGCTCCATCTTCAGCTTCCCATAGCTTCCATCTGCTGTAATTTCTCCGTGCCTGTATCTCGCAGGATAAGGAACGTACCGAAATGGATACGCTTCTGTCCGATGGAGTCATCTTTCCCCCTTGCTCATTAAGCCACGTCTACTCAATAGCTTATGAAGTAGGTCTCAGAATATTTTCACTGGAGAAACCGTGGTATAGGGGTTGCTGTATCGCTGTATTCTTTTCATCAGCAGACAGAAGGGGCGCAAGTTCAATGGTCGAAGCTGGAAGTGTATTGGGGAAGCGAAACGCCGACGGGTGCCCACTCGAGAGGTTTGTGCCTCTTATGCCGGTGGGACTACCTCTGGATTATGCCCATCCGGAGTCCTCCCGCCGCCATGCGCTTCCGCCATCGGGGCTGCGTCCTGCCATTCGGCAGCGGCGCGGCCCTCCAACCTGACAGGGGCCACCTGAAGTATGAATCGAGCCATAGTCCGGTGGGCTATATCAGTTCAGGGTGAAATATCAAGAGGTGTACAATGTCGCTGACCAATCAGGCCATTTTGAATGGCTCGACCAAGAATGAACAGTGTGGTGCCCCTAGTCCGCCTTCCAGATCCCAAGAGGCTGGGCAGCAACAACCCCCTCGAATGATCAGGCTAACCGTCAGCCTTCCTGGCGATCTCGTCGATCGCCTGCGCGATGCAGTGTATTGGAGTCCAAGCTTGACGCTCGCATGGCTGATCGCGAAGTCCCTACGGACGTCCCTGACCGAGATGGAATCCTTGCGTCAGAGTCCCTTCCCAAAACGAACGAGGGCGCTCCGCGCGGGACGTCCTCGATTAGTCGGACAGTCGATGAATGTGTCTCCTCGTGCCAGGGTCACCAGCAATGGGACAGCCTGTCAGGCTAAAGGGGGTGTTCAGGCGACCCTTATCTCATGACTGTTCATCGAGTGATGGCATAGGAGTGGATCGTTCCACAAGCCCGTCTTATTCCCCCCCCCTCCCTCGTACTATGGGGAGAGGGAACAACAAACGGTCGTAAAAAAATAGGCTAGCAGTCTGTGGAAAAACTTGGTTTATACATAAAGCTCTGCTGAAATCTCGCTGAATGCCTCTAATGCCGCAATAGCGTGGGATGCTCAAAGAGGCCAGACTTCTCACCCGTCCAACCCTGGCGCGCCGAGACGCGCCTTGTCCCAAGCAAGGCCGCAGTGACTGCAGTAGGCTGAGGTCGAGGTCAAGGTTGAGCGAAGATCAGACTCTCTTTATCTCAACCTTAGCCTGAACCTCAACCTTCTTCGCGCTGGCGGACTTTTTCAGCATCCCGCTAGAGCTTTTTAAAGAATGAATCGTAGGCTCCGTAGGCCAGAATCAATCCGATCAATACGAAATAGATGCTCGAGATCCCGCTATAATCAGGCGGGCCCTCACCCTTCGGCTCATTCGCTAGAACGTAGGATACGCTAGCCAGCAGGACCGTACCCGCTACCGCAACAATCCCTGTACAAATCCTTTTCATAGCTCAACCTCCCTTCTTCGGATCAAATGAACAAAAAGAGGGGCGTATTATAATGGACTTGCAAGGCCAGGTGCAATGGCGTTTGATACTCATATGGGGAGGCTGGAGGAACGACTAAACGGGATAGGCTAGGAGACCGCAGCTTTCTTGGCAAGCGCTTTCAATGCCGTAGATACATCTTTGAAGGAATGAGCAAGCTTGTTGAGTTGTGGTCCCCGTGCCATCATCTCGCTCGCGATAGATGTGAGTTGACTGTCATAACTCCCGACTTCGGAGGCAACCTCGGAAACCTTTGCGAGCATCTCTTTGTACGTGATCAGTTCCTGCTGCAGTTGTTGAGAATTGGTTTGGGCGGCCTTGATCTCCTCCATGGAAGCTTGCAGCTGTTGCGTTAATCGGCCGACATAGGCTTCTCGGGTTCGCATGTCGGATTCCAGGTTGACCCGTATTTCCTCGCTTTCATGGCGGCGTTCCTCCAGATCACGAATGGCTTGAATCCAGGGGGTGAGATCCCCGCCGAGCTTTGGAGAATCAGGTAACGGTTGCCCACATTCCAATGCTTTTATCCCAGATTGCAGCCATTCGACGAATACCATGACCTCCCCCAGCTTCAAGTCGGTCGTCGAAGCGGGACCTGGTACAGGGGCGCTGTCTCGATTTAGGGGAGCTTGTGCTGGCTGTGGAGTTGCAGACTGTTTCGCCTTCTTTTGCTGACCACTTCTCGGCTGTGTCCAGCGATGATATTCCAGCAGGACCGCAATACAGTGACGACACATCGGCTCTTCCGGCAGTGCGCAGCTGCACTTTGAGACGAGATGCCCCTCTTTGAGTCGAATCGTCTGTTCGTAGAGTCCTGAATTCCCGATGACGGCGGACGAAATCTGAGCATCATCGGCCTCGACGATCCGAACACGATTTTGAGAGAGATATTGATTGCCGATGTGAAAGGCATTGCGATCAACCACGGCCTGGATCATCGGAGGATCCAGGAGGCTTAACCGCTCGGCGGAACAGGGGATCTTATTTCGCATGCGCTACGTTCCCAATCATTAACAACGCCGTCAGGTCATGCGGCGTAGTCTGAAACAGACCGGGAAGACTGTCAAGGAATGACCAGTTTCTCGCAGGCGATTTGCATGGTCGTTGCCCCTTCCATCGGGGCCAACAGCGTATATTCTTTGATTGCACGGCGTGACTATCCATTACGCGCGTATCCGCGCTTGCAATAGAAACTTCATAAATCCTGTGGGCTAGGCGAGGGTTAAGTGGCGGGAGGCAAGAGATTTCTTCCGGCGAACGTTTCCTGAATCCTGTTCGGTTAGAGCCGGGAGTGAGACCCATCGCATAAGGGAGGCTTTTTCGTGTGCTTACAGCCACAGAATGCCACCCGTTTCTTTTCTTCAAAGTGAACTTCCATCGGAGAGAACTCCGTCCCCGTATGGGATCCATCGCAAAACGGCTGCGTTTTCGATCGACCACATTGACACCAATAGACAGTGCCCGGCTCCACTTCGATAATGCATGGCGTCCGTCGCGCAATCACCGGTTTATCTGGCATGGGATTCCTTCATCGTGCATTTGTTAGGCGTAAGGGGGTACGGTTTTCTTAGCATTTTCGAGGCGGACCCTTTGCGCTCACCGGTGTCAGCCACAGATAGTCTGCAACTTTTTCCTGGACCATATCGCGTAACTCCTCGATGCGCCCCACCTCGAAAGACGTCATATAGACGGTGACCTGGCGGACTTGACCAGTCAGACGGCGAGCCACTCGCTTTGGAACCGGAAGGTTGTACTGAATGTGTCCGGCCCCTGTATAACTCACCAGCGGCCCA
>JANNIV010000282.1:0-10242 GCA_031405355.1 Nitrospira sp. | reverse complement strand
AAGAGCCTCTTGGATATACTCCGTGAAATTGAGCGTTCGCTCGGGCGTGATGAGGAAAACCGGTTAGGCCCCAGGACCATCGACCTGGACATCTTGTTCTACGGCCAACGAATCATCGACGAACCAGATCTCGTGGTGCCGCATCCTCGCATGCACCAACGCCGGTTCGTTCTCATGCCGTTGAGTGAACTCGATCCGCTGTTCGTACATCCGATACTCCAGCGCACAGTCAGCCATTTGCTTGCCGAGGTCGGGAGACAGCCTGAGGTCCACCTCCTCTTTCCCCAGCCTTCAACCCGCTACGGGTCTCGCCCTGCTTGCAGCCCGCCCCCAGGCTCATGAAGATTATACGCACCGCGCGATCCATGACTGCATGGAGCGAACGATTACGCCGGGAAGGCGTCACCATCGGATTCGTGCCCACGATGGGTGCGCTGCATGACGGCCATCGCTCCCTCATTCGAGCCGCACGATTACAATGCGATGCGCTCGTCGTGAGTATCTTCGTGAACCCGACGCAATTTGCGCCGACCGAAGACCTGACGAAGTACCCGCGGCCCATCGCGAAGGATCGCGCGCTCTGCCGGGAGGAAGGGGTGGATGTCTGTTTTGAACCGACAGCCCAGGCCATGTATCCTGAGGGTTTCCAGGCGACCGTGACGGTGCCGGCGCTCGCGCGCCGATGGGAGGGGGCGGCCCGGCCTCATCATTTTGCCGGCGTCGCCACGGTGGTGACGAAACTCTTCGGCATGGTACAGCCACAACTTGCCCTGTTCGGCCAGAAAGACTACCAGCAGGCAGCGCTGGTTCGGCAACTTGTGAACGATCTCAATCTCGGCGTGGCGATTCTGGTACGCCCGACCGTCAGAGAGCGCGATGGGCTGGCTATGAGTTCGCGTAATGTCTATCTAAACGCCAACGAACGTCGGATCGCTCCCTTGCTTTTTCAATCGCTCCAAGCCGGCAGACAGATGATCGAGGGTGGGAAAAGCGACGTAGCTGCGATCGAACGGATCATGCGAGAGACGATCGAACGGGAACCCGACATTCATGTCGAGTATCTGGCCGTCTGCGATCCGGACAGTCTGGAGCCTCTGCCCGTCATCGCAGCTCGCGCGGTACTCTTAGGCGCAATCCGGCTCGGACCGGTCCGCTTGATCGACAATCTGCTGGTGAAGATGCCAGGTGGAAAGAATCAGGCTACGCGTTGACCGGGAGATCAAGGCCTTGACCGACTAAGAGCCCGAGAATCACCTGAGCCAGACGACGGTGATGCTCCAGTTGCACATCCAGAAAGCGGATGCCGATCGACGACGGGCGAACGGAACAGACCATTGCCTTTTGAATACGGATCGTTTCATCTTCCACCATTGGCTTCAAAACCAATTCGATAAAGGCTCCCTTCTGGAGCCCGGTCGTCTGCAGGGTACAGCCATCCATTGAGATGTCGGTGATTCGATTGGTCACGGGCTGCTGCTTGCTGTCGAGAACCTGAGCCTCGATGGAGGCTGCCAGGCGTGTATACTGACGTCGATCGGACGTTTTCGTATTGTGGCGCGCACCGGAATAGAATACACGAAAACGATTCGTGCACAACTGGCATCGAAACGGAAACAGGTTGACGAGGCTCAACAAGCGCTCAATCCCGCCCTCACAATACGTCGCGCGGACGAATGAGCTCCCACAAGTCTGACAATGCACTTTTTTCATGAGCCTGAACGGGCCTCGCTTTGGACAGACCCCTGCTCCGCTAGAATCGGTTCAATGTGCGCCGGAGAATACGTGGCCGGCTTCACCCATTTCCCATCTTCACGCTTATAGCCACCGACCTTGCTCATGTTGGACCGATGGACTTCTCGAAAGACCGGATCCATGTCGATGCCATAGGACACCGCCGTTCCGTAGACGACATACAAGAGATCGGCCATTTCCTTCGCCACGGCCGCCAAGTCACCCCCGGCCATGGACTCTTTCAATTCGTCGAACTCCTCCTCAATTAGACGAACGCGCAGCCGTTTCGTTTCCTCATCCAGATCCGTAGGGGTCGTTTGCGCTACGATGCTGAATTTACGGTGAAATTCCTCCACCATGGCCTGTTCATCCCTCATCGTGGCTCCTTACTTAGGACTCATAGGGTAACGATTTGCGCGAGACCAGCTCCACTGGATCCAACATGGGAATCTCTTTTTCCGACGACACACCAAGCTCCTTGAAGCGACGGGCCGCCGGCAAGATTCTCGTTTCGAGCGACCCGATCGCCTTATTGTATGACAGGACGCTCTTCCCGAGCGCCTGCCCAACGTCGTTCAAATGCTCTGTCAGCACGGCCATCCGCTCGTAGAGATCCTTCCCCAACCGGCCTGCTTCCTCGGCATGCTCAGTCAATCGCTCTTGCCGCCATCCATAGGCGACTGCGCGTAAGAGCGCCATGAGCGTTGTGGGAGTGGCAAGGACCACACTTCGAAGGAATCCATCCTCTATGAGGCGTGGGTCATGCTCCAGTGCTGCGCCAAGAAACTGTTCGCCCGGTAAGAAGAGCACGACAAACTCCGGCGCCTGTGCGAATTGATTCCAGTAGGCTTTCAGGCTCAACTCGTCCATGCGCGACCGGACTTGTGCGGCGTGACGGCGCATCCCTTCGAGACGTTGCTCCTCAGTCCCCGCTTCATGCGCGTCGAGATAACCTGCCAACACGGTCTTCGCATCCACAATGATCTGCCGCCCACCAGGCAACTGGACCACCATGTCGGGGCGGAGCCGTCCACCGTCGACCGTGATGGACTCCTGCTCAAAAAAATCGCAATGCGCCACCATGCCGGCCAGCTCGGCCACGCGCTTGAGCGTGATCTCCCCCCATTGGCCTCGGATAGCGGGCGCGCGTAGCGCCTTCACCAGGTTGCCGGTCTCCGACTGCAGTCTCTGCTGTGATTCAGCCAAAAGCTTGAGATGCTGATCGAGACCTCCATAAGCCGCTTGCCGTGATTGCTCTAGTTGCCGGAGCTGGTCGTCGTATCGAGACAGCGAGTCTTGGAGGGGCTTGACCAGACTATCGATCGCCTGTTGCCGCTGGGCGAGATCGCCCTTGGCCTCAGCCTGGAGCGTTTCGAATGAACTGCGGGCAAGGGTTAGAAAGGCTTCGTTGTTCTGCTTGAGGGCTTCGCCGGAGAGAGCTTGGAAAGTCTCAGCCAATTCCTGTCTGGCCTGGCCCAACAGAGCCTTTTGTTCGTCGAGATGAAGCGCGGCCTCGACGGCTTTGGTCTCTGCTACCGCACGGGCTTGGGAGGCCTCCGAAAGATCCTGCCTGACTCGATCGAGATCGAGACGATCCTGTGACGCCTGACGGCGCAATTCGTCTGCCAGTGATTCTGCCCGCTGAGCCCTTTCGCCGGCAGTCAGCAGTTGCGCCTGTACGCCCGCGCGTATGCGGGCGGCAATCCAGAACCCGACGATCAGCGCGCCGAGGAGACATCCTACGAGAACTCCCACACCAAAGACTGTGCCATCAATCATGGGTGACCGTCCAGATCGTGCCGCCAGCTAAGATTCGGCAGAGTTGTTGGGTGTTGCAATGAGACAAGCACGCGGTTGAAGAGTACGTAACCGCTAGAGAAAGGTCAATACCGTAAATGGCTTTCGCCTCTGCAATAATGCCTCATTGATGGCATCACGGACGAGTCCCTGTCTGCTCTTGCACGATGATCTCTCCTCGCTCGGCATCCAAGCTGATCCAATCGCCTTCCTTCAACCTGGCAGTAATGCCGGCCACATTCGCAACCGCCGGCAATCCGTACTCACGAGCAATAATCGCTCCGTGCGACAATGTCCCGCCCATCTCGGCGACCAACCCCGCTGCCACGCCAAACAACGGAGCCATGCCTGGATCGATGACCGAGACCACGAGAATGTCTCCGCGGCAGACTCGGCTCCAATCCTCCATCGATCGAACGAAGCGAACCGGCCCCACGACCTGCCCCCCACTGATGGGAATACCGTGCAGTCTCCCCTCCGAAGCCACAACGGACGATGTGTACGTACCTCTGAGCATCTCGCGCCAATCCTGAATCGTGTCTGGAACACTGACCGTGGCGTTTCGGTCTCGTTCGGTCCGCCGAGCCTGAATCATCCCTTTCCAATCGCTCGCTCTTCCCGCTAGCAAGTCGGCACGCGCTTCGATCGTAAGATAGAAAACATCCTCCTGCGATGAAAGTCGCCCCTGTTCGACCAGCCACTCGCCCAAGCGAAGCAGGAGACTCCTTGTCGCTGCAGCGTAGTACATCAAATGATGCCGGTTCGCTTCCCGCAGGGCAAAGAACCGGCAGAGCCGTCGATACCACCAGGAAAAGATGACCCACCGGTGGAATCGCCATCCGAATCTCGCGCGAATTTCTGCAAGCGCTCGTTCTCGCACCATTGTTTGACGTTGAAGAATGTCCGCCGGAGCGGCGTTGGTCGGAGCCAGAATCTGCGTTCGCAATACCGTCAGCAACAAATCCGGCCGATCTGCAAACCGAGGCGACATGGGGTCCGACTCACCGACCCCTCGGTGGCCATAGTCGTCGAGATACCGGTTAAAGGCACGGAGCACGTCGGTTCCTTCGAGTTTGCGACGAGCCGCAACCGGATCCCACCCCTCTTCGGTAAACAGCGACGTCACTGACGAATCACGCCGTACCATCTCGGCCATTTCCGCCAGGCGGACAATCTGTTGCGCGCTGATCACCACCGCCTGACCCTGGAGCGCCCCGTTCAGCAGAGATCTCCAATCTCCGCCTAGCCAGCGGGGCAGTACACCGCCTAGCGCTTGCAAGCAATGCGCGACCCCTCCTGCGGTGGCAAATGTCAGTTCACGTTCATCGAGCCATTTCGCGATGGCATCAAGACGCAGGGCGATCTCTTCGCCTGAGAGAGATCGAAGCCGATCGGCGCGCTGCTCTGCCGCCATCGCTTTCATCTCCGCGAACCAGGCCGGCCCATGGCGCACTGCCTTTCTCATCTCAGCGATCATCACAACGCCGGCACGGGCGAGCGCGAACCACCCAAGCGGGCGAACCTCCGGCACCTTTGCAAGGATTTCTCCTCCCATCTGCTCCGTCATTAAAGAGGGATCTCCCCGCAGTTGTGCAATGAGAGAGTAAAACAACGTCATATTGATGTAGGGACGTCCCTTGAACGTACGGACCGACGTGATCCCTTCTGGAATCTGGCATCCCATACGCCGATAGGGTGAAAGAATGTAGCGCTCCATGAACTGTTCGAGAAACGACAGGCCAAGTGGGCTCGGCAACTCCGGTAACGTCTCTTTGAAGTTGGCGCGAGACCATTCGCAATCGTCATTGGTCAGCTGTCTTGGAGCAGTTAGGCCGGAGATGGCCCGCGCTTGGAGCAGCCATAGGCCACGATCGTCGTAGAGCCATTCGATATCCACTGGATGTCCGAATGATTTTTCAATCTGCTTGGCCGCGCGAGCCAGGGCAAACAGCTGATCGTCCGACAACGTGGCACGCCCCACCGCCTCATCCGACAGCGGCACTTCGCAAAGACCCTGGCCTGTCACCCTCAAGGCCTGAGTTTGCCTGGCAATCATCCGTTGGCTGACTCGGATGGGCTGATCGTTCTCGGCCATCTCAACCACATACTGATCCGGTGTCGCGCTCCCATCCACGAGGGCTGCCGCAAGCCCCGCCACTGCATTGACCATCACCTGGATCACTCTGCCTGTAAGGGGATGGACGGAATAGGCCACGCCGGCGGCGCTTGCCTCTAGCAGCGGTTGAATCACGATTGCCATGGCGGGAGGTGTTTCGTTCAACCCCGATGTTGCATGGTAATTCAGAACCCGCTCATCCCAGATCGACAGCCACAGATCCTTGACTGCCGAACCTATCTCCTCCAGCGAAACGCCGAGGCGCGTACGATAGACTCCGGCAAAACTCGCATGAACTCCATCCTCGTTCGTCGCCGACGACCGCACCGCCCACAGCCCATTCGGCGCCAGATCCAGCCGGTGAACCTGTCCGATGATCTGAGCCGTCAACTCATCGATCACGTAATCCCGAATGATAGTGTGGCAGCGGGAGAGTATCCGTTGGCGCTCAGCCCCGGATGAATGCAGTGCTGCCTGCCACTCCTTCGTTGGAGAAAATCCCGGTGTCCTCAGCGTGCGATCATAGGCTTCCGTCGTGATGCAGAGTCCGGCTGGAACAGGGAATCCTCCTGCAAGCAGACGCGCTAAGCCCAGGGCTTTCCCTCCGACAAGGGATGGTTGCGTGCAGGCGGCCAAGGGAAGAAGGAGAGGGCGGTCCATGAAGTGGATACTACCTAGCAGGTTGCGGAAAAACTATGGGGGTGCGCCAGCACTTCATTGATCCGCATGTCTGGGACAACGGGAGAGCACCACGCAGGATGCTCAAAATGGCTGTCCAGCAAGGCCGCAGCAAGAGAAGAGGCGAGGCGTACGCTTCGGTACGTTGAGCCTCTGAGCGAAGCGAGAACGAAGCTGGCAGACTTTTTCAGCATCCTGCTAGAGGACGAGGAGGAGGTAAAGGTCATTCACGTTCGTGCCGGTTGGACCGGTCATGATGAGTTGCTTGAGCCGCTTCAATGCGGGATAGGTGTTGTGACGCTTCAACGCGCCCTTCAGGTCCACCGAGAGGCGCTGTGCGCGCGCCATGGTACTGCCATCGATCACGGCGCCAGCCGCGTCAGTCGGACCGTCTGTGCCATCGGTGCCGATCGCCACTACCCACACCTTGACCAGGCCTGCGATTTCTAACGCAGCAGCTGCAGCAAATTCTTGCGCCCTCCCGCCCGTTCCCTTTCCAGTGACAGTCACAGTGGTTTCCCCGCCGGCTACCACACAACAGGGCCTCTTGACCGGTTTGCCCGATCGCACAATGCTTTTCGCAAGGGCGCCGAACCTCTGCCCCTCATCTCGCGCCTCTCCGGTTAAGGCCGACCTATTCACGAAGGTTCGCAGACCTGACTCGCCGGCTGCCAGTGCCACTGCCATAACGGCCGCTTCGTTGTTCCCGACGATATGATGATGGGCTCGACGAAACAGAGAGGAGCCAGGCTTTGGAGTCTCATCCACAAGTCCCTGATATCCACGTTCGAGATGCAGGCGCACTCGCTGAGGGACCGCCCGCCAGATGCGACGGCGTTTCAAAATCGTGACAGCCTCTTGATAGGTTGTCGGGTCCGGGACTGTCGGCCCTGAGGCAATGGCGCTGAGGTCGTCACCCAACACATCGGACAGAATCAGCGTCACAACGGTGGCTTCGGTCAACTCAGCAAGACGTCCGCCCTTGATGCGTGAGAGATGTTTTCGAACGGTATTGATTTCACGGATACTCGCTCCACACCGCAAGAGTTCCTGCGTGGTCCGTTGCTTGTCGGCTAGCGTAATCCCTGCGACAGGAGCAGGCAATAAGCTCGAAGCCCCACCGGACAGAAGCACGATCAAGAGGTCTCGCCGACCAAGTCCTGCGGCCATGGCACTGAGCCTGGCTGCCGCCTGCAGCCCGAACCGATCGGGAACTGGATGACCTGCTTCTGCAACAACAATCCGTTTCGTCGGCACAACATGGCCATGCTTGACCACGACGAAGCCGCCTTGCAATCGAGGGCCCAGCCGCTGTTCTAGCGCCTGGGCCATTGAGGCCGTGGCCTTCCCTGCCCCGACCACGACGATATGCTCATAGCGACGCAGGTTATACCGACGCCTGCCAATGACCAATTCCTCGCCGTTCCTGGAGATAGCACGGCTGACTGCCGTACGGGCGTCTACCGCAGCTAGTCCTCGAACGATTAATTTTCTCAGAAGTGGCCGGATAGGAGAGGGAGGCAGGCTGAGGTCGAAGGTAAGGTTGAGCGAAGACTTGACACTCTTCATCTCAGCTTGACCTCAACCTTAACCTTCCGATAACACCTGCGATGGGCTAGGGAGTCTTGTCCTGCTTGAAACAACGGCTAGGACAAGTCTGCCGAGGGACTTTCATTTGATAGGTCCCACGTGGGAGCACATCTTTCTTGAATTCAGGATTCAGCATCTTGAGTTCCAAGAAGTAGGTTCCATATTCTTCGGCAATGGAGGTGAGGGCTCGTTGGGAATCTTTCACGTTGACGGTGACCGTTTCAATTTCCATCGGCACATACAGGTCTTTCTTGCTCAGCCCCAAATACTTCTCAGGCTGCGAATAGATTTCCTTGGCAGCGATGATTCTCGGGACATAGCGCATCGTTTCCCGTGGCCCGTGCATTTTCCAATAGTCGGTAATATTTTGGTCCTTCAAAAGCTTACGAACTCGTTCTTCACCGGCATTGTACGAGGCCATGGCCATGAACCAATCGTTTTCCTTGAAATCCTTGAGATAGCGCAAATACTTCACCGCCGCTTCCGTCGACATTTCCAGATTGCGGCGTTCGTCAAGGACCGCGTCGCTCTTGAGACGATAGCGTCGCCCGGTGGAAGGGATAAACTGCCACGGCCCGGAGGCTTTCGCCTTTGAGTAGGCGGCGGCCACACACTTGCTCTCCACCAGCAACATATACTTGAGGTCGTCCGGCAGTCCGGCATCGGCCAGCTGCTTTTCGGCAGGAGGGAAACAACGTCCGGTTCGTTTGGCCAGAATGATACTTTCGCCTTGATCTTCTAAGAATTGGTAGAACTCATATTCGATACGTTCACGTACCTGCCAGTTATCGAGCGGAACCGGTTGGCCGGCAAAGGTCAACTTGTCAGGCAGCTTAAACGAACTAAGGAAGTAGCGCTCTCCATCTCGCTTGATTTCCGGAAGAATGACGAGGCGATCTTCTGGCTCGTTGGGATCCTCAAGAGGATCGACCAGGATCACCTCTCGGTCTGGCTCACCATTGGCTCCAGATCGAGGCGTATTCTCTTTTGCCTCGGACTGTTCAGGTTGCATCTGTGCCCCTGTCACAATCGGAAACATGAGCACCATCCACAACCCGTTGAGTGCCAATACTCTTCGAACCCATGTCGTCATGCCCATCCTGCCTCCTACATGCAGTGAACGATCCGTAGCCAACTTTGTATGCTAACAGTCCGATAAGGGACCGGCAAGCATGATCGACTTTCAGATTCATGTTAGACTGCGTGACTATGCGTGCGCTGGCCCTCCTCAATGATCGCATCACCCACTGCACCGCCTGCTTACGGCTCGTCACCTATCGGGAGACGATCGCTACAGAAAAGCGGAAACAGTATGAGGACTGGACCTACTGGGGACGTCCAGTTCCCGGATTTGGGGATTCCCACGCCCGCCTCTACGTGCTCGGACTAGCACCGGCTGCCCACGGTGCCAACCGAACCGGGCGGGTATTTACAGGCGATCGTAGCGGGGATTGGCTCTATGACGCCTTACACCGATTTGGCTTTGCCAACCAACCAGGCTCACACCACCGGGATGACGGGCTGAAGCTATCGGACTGTTACATCGGCGCCACGATCCGTTGCGCGCCGCCCGACAACAAACCGGCCCCTGAAGAATTCAAGGCTTGCCGCCCCTATCTGCGGGAAGAGCTCCGATTATTAGGGAAAGTCCGTGTGGTTGTGGCGCTGGGCAAGATCGCGTTCGATCATTACTTGAAAGCCTGCCGTGATGAGGGAGTGCAACTTCCTTCACCGCTTCCGAAATTTTCCCATGGAACCGTCCAGGTTCTTCCCTGGGGCATTACTCTGATCGGCTCATACCACCCCAGCCAACAAAATACCTTCACAGGTCTATTGACCAAACCGATGTTTCACCACATCTTCGCAACCGCTCGCCAACGAGTTGCCGAGACGGAGCGAGTGAAGTAGGTTGAGGTTGAGCGAAGATCTAATGTTCTCATCTTAGCCTCAACCTTCCTGCTAGTTTTTACTTCTTGGCTTGTGCTTCCCAATCCGCCAGAAACTTCTTGAGTCCGCTATCCGTCAGCGGGTGTTTCACCATCTGCTGAAAAATCGAGAAGGGCATCGTACAAATATGCCCACCGGCGAGCGCAGCTTCGACGACATGCTGAGGATGACGCACACTTGCCACCAACACCTGGGTCTTATAGTCATAATTGCGGTAGATGGTCAGGATCTGGCGGATCAGTTCCATCCCGTTTGAACTGATGTCGTCAAGCCGACCGATGAAGGGTGAGACGCACCATGCACCGGCTTTTGCTGCAAGGAGTGCCTGGGTTGGAGAAAAGCACAACGTGACGTTCACTTTGATGCCCTCGGCGGCCAATCTC
>JANNIV010000281.1:0-4774 GCA_031405355.1 Nitrospira sp. | reverse complement strand
GGAACCCCGGTCGATCAAGGGCGTGAGATAGACCTAACCGAGAAAGATGAGAGCGGGGATTTCCGCGACAGCATTATCCGCTTGATCGACAATACTGAGTATAAATTCGACACCAGCCGATACTTCGTGTAGCAGGATGCTGAAAAAGTCCGCCAGCAGTCTTGTTCATTTGGTCTATTTGGTTTGTCTGGTTTATTTGGTTGCATGAGACTAACCAGATAGACAGGACAGACCAGATAACCAGACAGACTGGGCCCGTCTTGGCGTGCCATCATTGGTTTCCCGCCGCCGTCTAGCCCCCCACGCACCCCAATCCCTTGACAGAGCCAGGCCCCCCAGTTATTCTCGCAACGGTTGCAGTGGTCGCATTCATTACTAACAAGGAGCGCGTGTTATGCATAGAACGAGAACCCTCGTGGGGCGGGTCACCCTTCCCTTGGTCGCCGCAGGCATATTGATACTCGCATGTCTTCCTGCCGCACAGGCTACCGAGGCCTTCAAGATGGGTGTCGTCGATCCTCAAGCCGTCTTAGAGAAATCAAAAGCGGGCAAAAAAGCCTTAGACGGACTCAAGGAATACGTCTCCACCAGGCAGAAGTTGTTGTCCGGTGACGAGGAGGACTTGCGTAATACGGAGAAGACACTCAAGGAGCAAGCCGCGAAGTTAAGCGACACCGAGAAAAAAGAAAAAGAGACACAGTTCCGTACCAAGGTGCAGGAGTTTCAGAAACGCGCGCAGGAGTTTAATCAGGAACTGCAGGGCAAGCAGAAAGAGTTGGTCGATGAATATATGAAGAAAATTTCATTGGCCACGAAGGTCGTGGCGGAAAAAGGCGGGTTTGCCCTTGTTGTCGATAAGGGCAGCGAACAAACGGTCAAGATTGTAATCTACAGCAAGGACACCATCGATCTTACCGAACAGGTGATCAAGGAATTCGATCGAGTCAACAGCAAGTAGCGACGTGCATGGGACCTCAGCCTCTCTGAGGTCCCATCAACGCTCCATCGGATAGCCCGCTTCCCGCCAGCCTGTGATTCCCCCATCCATCGACCGCACATTCGTATAGCCCATGCGCTGGAGCACATCCGCCGCTAAAACCGACCGGTAGCCACCTCCGCAATACAACAGAATGGCCTCCTCTTTATTGGGAATGAGCGTTTCCACATCGCGCTCGATAATCCCTTTTCCCAAATGACGGGCGCCTTTCGCATGGTCCTTGGAAAACTCGTGATCCTCACGGACATCAAGAAAGTGTACGATCTCACCCCGATCGAGCATGGTCTTCGCCTGGGTCACTGTGCATTCCTTGACCCTTGTTCGCGCCGCATCGACCATCTTGAGAAAGCCCGGATTATGTTTCACCGTCGCTCCTTTCCCTGTCCAGCTTCAAAATAGAATCGTCTGTTCTATCCCCGGCCGGCGAAACGTGGCGGGAACTGTCTCACCGTGCAGCACTGACAATCCCACTTTGCGCCTGGAGACTTCAAACAATTGTTCGATCATAGTCCAGTAGGGGCCTGCCCCACGATGGCGCTCGAAGAAGGCTCCCTTGCTGATTGCTCCGCCACGCACGTCCCGAATCCGGCTCGTGATTTTGGCAATTCGATCTGGAAACGCCGAAGCCATTCGGTCCATGAACACCGGCTTCACGGAGCCAGATAGACGCAGCAACGTCCCCATGGCCTCGACGGCTCCTGCTTGTTTCGCACGAGCCAACAGATCGGGGATGTCCTCATCGTTGAGACCGGGAATGATCGGGGAAAGCGAAATGCCGGTCGGAATTCCGGCCTGTGCTAATGTTGCCATCGCCTCGAAACGTTTCCGGCTGGAAGGCGCATGGGGTTCAACCCGCCGCGCCACCTCATCGTCTGAAAACGGGATACTGAAATACACATGAACCGACGCTTCCTGCTGCAGCCGGCGCAGCAGGTCCAGATCGCGCTGCACCAACAGCCCTTTCGTGATAATCCCGACCGGGTTTCGATACTCGGCACAGACCTCCAGGCAGGCCCGCGTCAACTCCAGGGAGGCTTCCAATGGCTGGTAACAATCGGTGTTCCCCGAGAAGAGAATCAACTCACCCTTCCATGAAGGTTGCTCGAACGTCCGGCGGAGCAGCCTCGCGGCCTCCCGCTTCACGATGATCTTAGACTCGAAGTCAGTCCCAGCGCCAAATCCCCAATACTCATGGGTTGGTCTCGCGTAACAATAGGCGCAGGCATGGAAGCAGCCGCGATAGGGATTGAGGCTCCAACGAAACGGCAAATCAGGACTCTCGTTTCGACTGAGAATCTCACGCGTTCCATCTTCAAACATCTGCACCTGCACCTGGGGAGCAGGCTCCAAGAAGTCCCGGTGCTGTGATTCGAACGGATTAGGCGGATTCATCACCTTGCGCATCGGGCTATGGTCCTCGATCCGCCTGCTCCTGTCAACGGGACACAGCAGGCCCGCCAAGGCCGATTACCACGGCCCGATTGATTCTCCTTCGCCGAATACCCCGTAGCTTCCGGCCTTCGTAGCCGAAGTGGCTACTTCGGCGGAGTAGGCTGCTACGGGGATGAAGGCGAGGAGAACCCTCCGTAGCCTTGGCAAAGGAGGGTAGCGGCTCCGGAGAATTTCGCAGGATACTCCGTAACTTGCTGCGGGGAGCTTCATTGACTAACCCCTACCCCGATGCTAGATTCCAGCCGCTTTCAGGAACATTCCACGATGTATGATCTCCGTACACTCCGCGATAATTTAGACCCCATCCGGGAACAGCTTGGCCTCCGTGGCGCCGACGTCCCCTGGGATACACTGCGCACACTGATCGAACAACGTCGGACCTTGGCGAGCCAGGTCGAGCAGCTTCGTTCCGAACTGAACAAGGGGTCGGAAGAGGTCGCCAAACTGAAGCGAGCGAAACAACCGGCTGATGCCTCCATGGCTGCCATGAAGGCCATCGGCGAACGGATCAAGGCAATCGAAGATGAACTGCGAGCGGTCGAAGAGCCCCTGACCGACCTGAATCTCCGTATCCCGAATCTTCCACATGCGTCGGTGCCGGCAGGGAAAGACGCGAGCAGCAATTCTGAAGCCCGTCGGTGGGGATCCCCGCCCACGTTGACTGCGCCGGCCAAGAGCCATTTTGAACTCGGCGAATCACTCGGCATTCTGGACTTCGACCGCGCGGCAAAAATCACCGGCGCACGATTTGCGGTCCTGACGGGGGCCGGCGCGAGACTCGAACGGGCACTCATCAACTATATGCTCGACCTTCACACCACACAGCACGGCTACCGGGAGGTTCTCCCCCCATTCCTGGTCAATCGGTCGAGCATGACCGCAACCGGCCAGCTACCGAAATTCGAAGAGGATCTCTTTCGCCTACGGGACGAAGACTATTTCTTGATTCCTACTGCAGAAGTACCGGTAACCAATCTCCACCGTGACGAGCTACTCAACGAAAGCGAGCTGCCGATCAGGTATACGGCCTACACCCCCTGTTTTCGCCGTGAGGCAGGATCCTATGGGAAAGAAACCAAAGGGCTCATTCGCCTCCACCAATTCAATAAAATTGAGCTGGTCGCATTTTCAAAACCTGCACAGTCGTATGAAGAACTCGAACGGCTGACCGGCCATGCCGAGGCGATCTTGCAGGGCTTAGGCCTACATTACCGGGTCGTCACCCTCTGCACCGGCGATATGGGATTCTCCGCAGCGAAGACCTACGACATCGAAGTCTGGCTTCCTTCCCAAAACCACTATCGAGAGATCTCCTCCTGTAGCAATTTTGAAGGTTTTCAGGCCAGGCGGGCCAACATTCGCTATAAGGGCGCCGTCGAGAAGAAGGGAACGAAAACAGAGTTCGTTCACACCCTCAATGGGTCCGGACTGGCTGTCGGCCGCACACTGTGGCCATTCTCGAAAACTACCAGCAACCGGATGGGTCGGTATCGATCCCTGAGGTACTACGTCCGTACATGGGAGGTCTAGCGCAAATCGCAACGTGTTAAGACAAGAACGTCAACCGTCATATCCTCGTACGATAGTGGAATATTTCTTCCCGTACACTTGACGTTTGACCATTGACGTCCGATGATTCTTCTGCACGGAGGGGTGACGGAGCGGCCGAACGTGCCAGTCTTGAAAACTGGAGACCTCGCAAGGGGTCCGCGAGTTCAAATCTCGCCCCCTCCGCCAACGATACGAGCAGGTTCATGATTTCAGTCAGCCTTGACCTCGGCTTCCTGATACCCACCCTAGCAGGATGCTGAAAGAGTCCGCCAGCGGCGTTCTCGCTTCGCTCCCAGGAACCGTGAAACGTGAGGCGTGAAACGTGAAACGAGGGTCAACCGCGGAGTTGCGGCCTTGCTTGGGACAAGGCGCGTCTCGGTGCGCCAGGGTTGGGCGGGTGAGAAGTCTGGCCTTTTTGAGCATCCTCCGCAGCGTTCCCCTATTGTCCTAGATGTACGGACCATTGAATTTCCTCTGTGCCGCAATAGTTTTCCGAAGACTCTAGAGCAGTAAAGGTCTCGGTTCCCGCCAGGGGAGACCAACCTCCGCCCACATCTTCGCTCTTGCTTATACCCATACCCTACCGCTTAGGCTGTTCCGCTAGGTTCATTTATGCATCAAATTTCTAGCCCGGGATAATTTCTCTCCACTCATATCCTCTATAAAAGCATTCATTTATCACCGCAAGATATTGAATTAGCTTTACCATATAAACATATACATCGAAGACTTCTCACCACACATTCGCCCCCCCCTTTAGTTCAGCCCCACCTA
>JANNIV010000280.1:0-5912 GCA_031405355.1 Nitrospira sp. | reverse complement strand
TTTCCCAATACAACGCCTTCGCCGGCTGCGGCAGCATGAGGCCTTTCGTCGTATGGTTCGAGAGACGAGCCTTGCTCCGTCTGACTTTATCTATCCATTGTTCGTCGTTGAAGGGCGAGAACGGCGTGAAGAGATCGCCTCGATGCCGGGCCAGTTCAGGCTTTCGGTCGATCTTTTGGTAAAAGAGGCCAGTGAGATTGCGGCCTTGGGGATTTCCGCCGTCATTCTCTTTGGGATTCCCGATCGGAAAGATGCTCGCGGAAGTTCGGGGTTCGATCCGAACGGTATTGTGCAGCGGGCCGTCAAGGCGGTGAAGGACCATGTTCCTGGGCTGATGGTCGTGACCGACGTCTGCATCGATGAATACACCGATCATGGCCATTGCGGAATCGTCAAGGACGGTCGCATCCTCAACGATGAAACCTTGGACTGTCTCCGTGCGATGGCCAAGACCCATGCGCAAGCCGGGGCCGATATGGTGGCGCCGTCCGATATGATGGATGGGCGGGTGGCGGCGATCCGGGCGGAACTGGATCAGGCTGGTTTCCCAGAGCTGCCGATCATGGCCTATGCCGCCAAGTTTGCGTCATGCTTTTATGCGCCATTTCGGGATGCGGCGTTTTCGAGCCCTCAATTCGGCGATCGGCAGTCGTATCAGATGGATCCTGCCAACCGCCGGGAAGCGCTTCGAGAGATCGCGCTCGATGTCGAAGAAGGGGCCGACATTGTCATGGTGAAACCGGCGCTGCCATATCTCGATATCATTGCCGCAGCCAGAGCGCAGATGTTATTGCCTGTGGCAGCCTATCAAGTGAGTGGAGAATACAGCATGATCAAAGCGGCCGCCAACGCCGGCTGGCTCGACGAATCGCGGGCGATGATGGAATCGTTGCTCTCGATTAAACGTGCCGGTGCGGATCTCATTCTGACATACTTTGCCAAAGACGCAGCGCGTCTCCTCCGCTGACGACCATGCTGAAAGTGACGCGTGGATTGTCCGGCGAGTGTCCACGTGCTTATCCGGTCGCCACGATCGGTAATTTCGATGGCCATCATCTAGGCCATCGAGCGCTGTTGCAGACGGTGGTCGAGACGGCCAGGAAGGCGCAGGGAACGGCGCTCGTGCTGACCTTTGAGCCGCATCCGGTAAAAATCCTCGCACCTCGTGTCGATCTTCGTTTTCTCACCAGTCCAGAGGAAAAACTCGCACACCTCGAAGCGGCGGGGATCGATGAAGTGGTCTTTTTGGACTTTACCCCCACCTTTGCCGCGATGAGCCCGGATCAATTTGCCGAAGACATTCTGCATCGGTCTCTTACCCTGTCTGAATTGTTTGTCGGCAATCATTTTGCGTTTGGGAAGGGACGGGCAGGGCGTATTGACGACCTGGTGCGGCTTGGTAAGCAGTATGGCTTCCGTGTGCATCCTATGGCTCCCGTGGCGATGGACGGGGACGTGGTGAGTTCAAGTAGGATTCGGCAACTTATTCAGACAGGAAATATGGAGCGCGCTGCCACGTTGCTCGGCCGCGTCTATGGGATTCGAGGTACTGTAGTGCATGGGATGCAACAGGGACAGGCGATGGGCTGGCCTACAGCCAATCTGCGCGTTCCTGCTGATCGCGTCGTGCCGCCTGATGGAGTCTATGCCGCGCGGACTATCCACGGTGCTCAGACCTACGATGCGATCGCTTATATTGGGACCAGACCAACCTTTGGCGCAGGTGAGCGGCTGATCGAAGTCAATCTGCTGGATAAGACCAGCGATCTCTATGGTCAGGAAATCACCGTGCAGTTTGTGGCACGGGTACGCGGCGATCATACATTTGCATCTGCCGATGAGCTGTCGAAGCAAATTGTCCGTGATGTAGAGCAGGCGCGCATCAGCTTGCAGCGAATCCCGCAGGGAGTCCCGTAACCATGGCTGTTGAGACGACGATCATGAGGCCCTCATCCGGAGCTGCTGCCCGCCCAGCGTTGTTGGCCTATCTTATTCGGATCGTGCGTCAGCAACAGCTATTCGTTCCCGGTCAGCATTTGCTCGTGGCGGTGTCGGGCGGGCCAGACTCGACCGCGTTGTTGTCTCTTCTCCATCGCCTAGCCCAGTCCTGGCGGCTCATGCTGACGGTGGTCCATTGCAACTATGGGCTTCGCGGAGCGGAGTCCGACGGCGACGAAGTGTTTGTCAGCACGTTTTGCAAGGAACGACAGCTGCCGCTTGTCATCCATCGGCCCAAACTGGTCAAGCGACGACAGCGCTCATCGCTTCAAGCTGCGGCCCGCGATGCGCGCTATGACTTCATGAAGCAACTGGCTCGCGAGGTCGGGGCTGACCGCATTGCGGTCGGCCATACTGCCAATGACCAGGCGGAAACGGTGCTCATGTGGCTGCTGCGTGGGACTGGGATGGCCGGGTTGGCGGGAATGCCGTACGCTCGTGAAGACGGGATTATTCGTCCTCTTCTCGCCGCTACTCGCGAGGACGTGTTGGCGTACTTGGATGATGAAGGGCTGACCTATCGTCGTGATTCGAGCAATGAGAAGCCGCTCTATCATCGCAATCGGATCAGGAAGGAACTTCTTCCTGTCATCACGAGGTTGGCGCCAGCTGCCGTCCTGGTGTTGCAGCGGCAGACGGACTTGCTGCGCGAGGACGAACGATATCTAGCGGAGGCGACAAATAATCTGGTGCGCACACTTGTCAGTCATGATCCCAAAGGCGTCCAACGAGTCGATCACCAGGCTTTCATCGCGTTGCCGGTTGCGCTTCAGCGGCGTCTCGTTCGGGCAATTCTGCAGACTTACGACGAAGAGGGTCGGGGCAGCAGCCTTCAGGTCGTGGAGTCGGTTCGGCGCCTTTTCCTCAAGGGAAAGCGCGGCGCACGGTTGTTGCTGAAGCAGGCCCTCGTGATTCTAGGTCGGGCATCTGTGGAATTCAGCCCAAGGAGAGGCGAGGATCTTGGGCCTGGGCCTGGTTCAGGGCCTGGGATGATGGAGGCGCTGCCCCTTCCTGTGCCTTCAACTGTGTATTGGGCTAGAACGAATCAGCAGATTCAGGTACAACACATGAATTGTCGAGATGCCGAGGTGTTGGGCAAGGGGTCTTCTCAAGGACGGGTAATGTTCGATGCCGATCGGTTTTCGGAACCCTTGTTGGTTCGGGCTTGGCAGCCCGGAGATCGATTCTCTCCCCATGGCATGAGGGGGAAGAGCAAAAAGCTGCAAGATTTCTTTACGGATAGGAAGGTGTCTCGGCACGAACGTGGTAAGGTTCCACTATTGGTAGCGCCGGAGGGAATTCTCTGGGTGGTGGGAATGCGGCAGGATGAACGCTTCATCATTCGTGATGGGACGACACGTTGTGTGGTGGCCTCGGTGAGTGGCCGGGCGTTAGAGAAGGAGTAACGGAGCATGGAGCGGATCTTCGGTCGGCCGATCGTGACCCAGGAGGAAATGCGTGCCCGGATCCGTGAGTTGGGCAAGCAGATCACGGCCGATTATACGGGAAAGGATTTCGTCCTAGTCGGTGTGTTGAAGGGAGCCTATGCCTTCTATGCCGATTTGGCTCGCGCAATCAGAATTCCCATGCGAGTGGACTTTCTTATCGTGACGAGTAGAGGGTTTCGTGCAAAAACATCCGGCAAGGTTAAGTTGATGACGGAGCTAACCGAGGACATTAAGGATAAAGATGTCTTGCTGGTGGAAGACATCGTCGATTCCGGGTTGACGGTCCAACACTTGGTCAAGAAGTTGATGAAAAAGAAGCCCCGGTCGATTAAAGTCTGCACCTTGCTGAATAAGCCGGATAGTCGGACAATCAACGTTGCCATCGACTATGTGGGGTTCAAAATCCCGAATAAGTATGTAGTCGGGTATGGACTCGATTACCAGCAGAAGTACAGAAATCTTCCCTATCTGGCTGTCTTGGATGTAGAGGAAGATCAAGAGTAAGGCGTTGATCGCACACGGTTGTCAGTATGATTGCGCATATGGTAACATCACCCACGGTTGTGAGTTTCTGACCCTGTGCGCGTACTATCCATAAGGAGATCCGGATGAATTCCAGGACGAAGAATATACTTTTCTGGGTCGTCGTCGGCCTCTTCATGATTTTATTGTTCAACCTGTTCAGCGTGCCGCACCATGAGCCTGAAGAAGAAGTGATTTTTAGCGAGTTCATGACCAAGCTCGACAAGGGAGAGATCGAGCGGGTTATCATCAAGGCCAGCCACATCAGCGCCGTGATGAAAGATAAGACCCGTATTCGAACCTATTCGGTAGAATATCCTGAATTGGTACAGGTTTTGCGGGACCGGGGCGTGCAGATTGAAGCCAAGCCGCCGGATGAAAGCCCTTGGTATATTACGTTTCTTGTGACATGGGGACCGTTTGTCCTGTTCCTGGGATTATGGTTTTTCTTGATGCGGCAAATGCAGATGGGCGGCAATAAGGCCATGTCGTTCGGGAAGAGCCGCGCTCGTCTGTTGACGGAGGAACGTAAAAAGGTGTTGTTCTCCGACGTTGCCGGCGTCGATGAAGCCAAGGACGAAGTCCTTGAGATCATCGAATTCCTTAAAGATCCTCGCAAGTTTCAAAAGCTCGGCGGACGGATACCCAAAGGCGTCTTAATCGTCGGTCCTCCCGGTACAGGCAAAACGCTGTTGGCCAAGGCCATTGCCGGTGAGGCCAATGTGCCCTTCTTCAGTATCAGCGGATCGGATTTCGTGGAAATGTTTGTCGGCGTCGGAGCGTCCCGTGTTCGCGACCTCTTCGAGCAGGGGAAAAAACATGCGCCCTGCATTATCTTTATCGATGAAATCGATGCCGTCGGTCGGCTTCGTGGAGCAGGGTTGGGCGGAGGCCATGACGAGCGTGAGCAGACGCTCAATCAATTGCTCGTTGAGATGGATGGATTCGATACGACTGAAGGCGTGATCTTGGTCGCTGCGACCAACCGGCCTGACGTTCTCGACCCTGCCTTGCTCAGGCCTGGGCGTTTCGACCGGCAAGTCGTGGTCAATCGACCGGACTTACGCGGGCGTGCTGAAATTCTCAAGGTGCACACGAAAAAGGTTCCGATCGCGACAAACGTGGAGTTGGAAAAAATTGCGCGAGGCACGCCGGGATTTTCAGGGGCCGACCTTGAGAACTTGGTCAACGAAGCGGCGCTTTGGGCCGCGCGGCTCAACAAGAAAGAAGTGGAAGTCATCGACTTCGAGATGGCCAAAGACAAAGTGTTGATGGGGGCTGAACGGAAGAGTCTGGTCTTGAGCGACGAAGAGAAACGGACGACGGCCTATCATGAAGCCGGGCATGCCTTGATCGCCAAACTGATTCCCGGGACGGATCCCGTGCACAAAGTCACGATTATTCCTCGTGGCCGGGCTTTGGGCGTGACGATGCAGCTCCCCGTCGATGACCGGCACGGCTATTCGAAAGGGTATTTGCTGAACCAACTTGCGATCCTCATGGGGGGACGTGTGGCGGAAGAGTTGGTTCTGAATGAGATGACGACCGGAGCGGGAAACGATATCGAGCGGGCGACGGATCTCGCAAGAAAGATGGTCTGTGAATGGGGTATGAGCGAAAAGATGGGTCCCCTGACGTTCGGCAAACAAAACGAACAGGTGTTTCTCGGGCGAGAGATGGGGAGCCAGCGCGACTTCAGCGATCAAATAGCCATGGAAATCGACCAGGAAGTCAGGCGGCTTGTGACGGAAAACTATGATCGGGCGAAGCGTCTGATTACGGAAAATATGTCGAGTCTGAAGCGTTTGGCTGAAGCACTATTGGAGAAAGAAGTGCTCGACGGATCCGATATCGATAATATTCTCTTGCAGTCCACATCCCAAGCGGTTCCTGCCTAAATCTGCATCGCTGATCCCGGGACGCCATTTCAGGGCATTGGAGTCC
>JANNIV010000279.1:0-8515 GCA_031405355.1 Nitrospira sp. | reverse complement strand
ACCGGCGAGGACATGGCGGTCACCGGGCTGAGACGCCATCGATGGAGAAACGGAATCCATGGACACAGCCCGATGAACCGCCGGCTTGGCGCAAGCTGCTGCGAGCAATGCGCAGGTGAGAAGGACGGGGACATCGATGTGTCGCAGGAGCATGCCGGACTTTCAACTCGTACCGCTTCTTCCTATTTACCATTTGGTGAACGGTCAGACAAGCGGTCGAGCGAAATTGGCGCACGGCAGAAGGCCTGATACTAATTCTAGCTGAGCCGCGCAATCCGCCGGCAGGCATCGTCGATATCGGCATCGATTTTCGCATAGCTGAATCGAATGAACTGCCTCCCGTAAGCCCCAGAAAAGAAAGCTTCACCTGGCACGCCGGCCAAGCCGATCGTCTCGAGGAGAAACATCGCCCGTGCTTTTCCCGTTGTGCCGGGCAGGCGCGATGCATCGGCCAGCACATAGTATGCGCCTTGTGGAATCGACGGCGTCAGACCGGCCTTCGCCAAGGCCTGACAGAACCGATCACGTTTCTGTTGATAGTCGCGCGCCAAATCGCGGTAGAACGAGTCCGGGAGTTCCTGGATACCTACCGCCACCCCCGCCTGCAACGGCGTCGGAGCACAGACATAGAGCAGGTCGTTCATGGCGCCGATCGCCTGAGCCCACCGCGCTGCAGCCACACTGTAGCCAATGCGCCAGCCGGTGATACTAAAAGTCTTGGAATAGCCGCCGAGGGTAATCGTGCGGTCGGCCATACCGGGCAGCGTTGCAAGGCTCATATGGGTGCGGCCGTCATAGAGGAAGTATTCGTAAATTTCATCGGTCAATACGAACAGGTCGTGCTGTTGTGCGATCGCCGCAATGTTCTCCAGTTCGTTCCTGCTGAATACTTTTCCAGAAGGATTGCCCGGAGAATTCACGATGATCGCCCTGGTTCGAGGCGTGATGACGTGCTCGATATCTGCTCCGGAAAAGCTCCAATCGGGGCCTCGCATCTTCACCACAACCGGAACCGCCTCAACCGCGAGCAGCGCGCTGATGTGATACTGATAGTAGGGCTCGAAGAGGATCACCTCGTCGCCGGGATCGAGCAGCGCCAGGCAGGCACAATGAAAGGCCCCGGTGGCTCCTGCGCTGACTGTCACGTCTGTTTCCGGATCAGCCACAATGCCGTTATACTGCACGAGCTTCTTGGCGATCGCCTGCCGCAGTTCGGGCAATCCATCGAATCGCGAATAGACATTTTTCCCCTGCTCCATCGCCTGCGCCGCAGCTCGAAGCACCGTCGGTGGAACCGGCGTGTCGCAGACCCCTTGTGCCATGTTGAGGCCTTTCGCCTCGATACAAGCCTGGGTCATCGCTCGAATCTCCGAATGGGCCAATCCTGCCATTCGTTGGTTGATGTGCCGTTTCATCGTCGCACTCCTCCTCGATCAAAGATTCTCTCTTGTCGCAGACCAATTCCATACAGGTCAAGCCCTCTTCTACTCAGACCGTGAAAGAAACCGATTCCGATACGATAGCCGAGTTTCACTCTCTGACCATGAAGTCGCGATAGCGGAACGTCAAGACCGCCGGCTCAGGCTTGCCGTCTATTCTTTTTTGGAGGGATGACTTCGAGGGCGAGGCGAGTGTGCTTGATCTCTCCACGGGAGAGTGTCAGGCCACGTCTCTTATCCAGTGCAGGCGGCATGGTATGCCGCCTGTCCCTATTTGTTCTTATTCTTGAGAGAGGGTTGCGGGTGAGAACGAAACACCTCGTAGTACCGCAGCACTTTCCTTATGTAGGCACGGGTTTCTCGAATGCGCGGGACTTTGTGACCTTTGACCCGATGGACGCCGGCGTTATAGGCCGCCAGGGCCAAGGGAAGTTCGCCTTGGTAAAGGTTCAGCAGGTGCCTCAGCTGCTTCGCGCCTCCGCGGATGTTCTGGATCGGGTCGTAGACATCGTTCACACGCAACGTGGCCGCGGTAGCCGGCGTAAGTTGCATTAAGCCGACCGCGCCCTTGCGAGACACGGCATGCTGGCGAAATCCGGATTCTGCCTTGATGACAGCACGTAGCAATGCAGGGTCGAGACGATATTTTTTGGCGTACCATTTGATGGCCCGATGGATTTCCTGGTTAGAATACCGAGGGTAGACACTGTCATAGTCGGGCCGCGTCGGCGTAGGGACTGCAGCAACCAGCAGGCACAACAGCGCCAGCGCACAAGAGATGCGCAGCAAGTGTGAAAGGAGCGGTCTGCGCCTCCCGTTGTCGATAGCCATTGTGTGCGGTTGGATACCTATGCGCAAAACAGCCTCCATAAGAAGGCTGAAAAGCCTCAAGATCCATGCCGAGATGGTTCTCCGCTAACGTGCGGATAGGACAGGGGAAACGGTGGCTATGCCTTATACCGCGCTGTGGTGCGATCTGCACAGAGTGGACGTTTGGGAACTGTTGCCCCTCACGGGTAGCACAGTTCTTTCACGATGAAAACTTCTCGGAAGTTATCAATAAAAGAGTCGGGAACGGCTGCGCGGGCTCAGCCGAGGCGGGCTGGCAGGGTTTAGCTGGTCTATCCAGTTAATTTGGTTCAACCAAACAAACCAGACAGACCGAATAGACCAAATGAACAAGGCTGGCTAGAGAAGATCGCCGATCAGCTTCACCGCCTCTTCAGGCGAGGCAGCGGCATGGACGAGATGGGGCGCGAGATTTTTGAACAGGCCCACCCCGGCCTTGTCGGCCCCCAACAATATCACGGTCTTCTTTGCCTTCAATGCTAAGGCAACTTCTGAAACCGTCCCGGTACCGCCGAGCCCGCAAGCCACGATGACGTCGCTGGACATGACGTTCACGTTGTTGCGCGCCTGGCCCAAGTCCGTGATAATCGCCACATCCACATGACGGGACACCCGTGCTTTGCCATCCGGGAGAATCCCGATGGTCAAGCTGCCGGGCACCGACTTCGCCCCCTCACTGGCCGCGTCCATCACGCCGCTCGCGCGCCCTCCCGTCAACACCACCCACCCTTGACGTGCAATGAGTTCTCCCAAACTTTTGGCGTCGGCCAATTCTTTGATACCGGCCTTGGCCGGACCCATGACACCGATCACTGGTTTTCTGGTCGACTGTCGGATCGGACGTTTCACAGACCACGCCTCACTGGACAAAGAAGTCGGCACAAGTTACTGGGATTGGGAATATACACTGAGGGCGGAGGATTTGTCGCCTGACTCTTGCGAAGTGTCAGGGCAATAGAAGCAGGACGCGCGGTTTATATTATGGCTTTCCCCACAACTCTTCCAGCCGCTGGGCGCGACCACAATTGTATTTGTAGAGTTTGTAGCGGATGGGATTCTTTTTGTAGAAGTCTTGGTGATACTCCTCGGCTGGATAGAACTGCGGGGCCATCACAATCTGTGTGACAATCGGTTCTTTGAATCGTCTCGACTGCTCGATCGCCTGCTTAGAGCTGTCCGATGCACGTTTCTCTTCGTCGGTGCGAAAGAAAATGGCGGAGCGATACTGATTGCCATGGTCGCAGAACTGTGCATTCGGTGTGATCGGATCGACGTTGCGCCAAAAAGCGTCTAGGAGCTTTTGATAGCTCACTTTAGCTGGGTCATAGACCACTTCGACCGATTCCGTATGGCCTGTTCGTCCAGCGGACACCTCTTCATAGGTCGGATTGGAAACTGTCCCCCCCATATAGCCCGAGGTCGCAGACAGAACCCCCTCAACCTTCTCGAAGACTTCTTCCATGCACCAGAAACAACCCCCTGCGAAGTAGGCCTTGCCCGACGTCGCATCCGCTGCAGCCAGGCCAGTCGATTGCACGTTCCATGCTCCAACGAAGAGAACGGCCACGGCAAGAACCGATCGGGTGATTTGTCTTCTCATGAAACGTCCCTCCTTACAGACTCAGTCGAATAGCTGCGTGAGGTCTTACGCTCCCTACGGGCATGGCCGTGGAGAATAAGAGCGTATGGCTAATAGCGTATAGCACAAACAGGACATATCGGAGTTTATAGCTTGTGGCACATAGCACGGACAAAAAGCACACGTTTCTTCGTATCGCTTGTGCCATAAGCTATACGCCATAGGCTTTTTTCATCGGACGTGAGAATCAGCCGGAATGAAGTCGGCATGGGCCCAGGCTTTCTTGAAACGATCTTCAGCCTCAGCTGCCTGATCATTTTTTTGTTGAGCCCGAAGGCTCTGGATCAATCCGGTCAGCGCCCATCCATTGTCCGGATGACGCAGAAGATCCGCATGATAGACCGCTTCCGCTTCAGACGGGCGATCAGCCAGCAAGAGCACAGCCCCAAGATGATGCCGTACGGATAATGGCCAGAGCGGCGGTTCCGAGTAGGGCAGCGCCTCTTCCATCTTCATCGCCTCCTCGAATAGCCTGATCGCGTCATCATAGCGCTGGTGGCGGGCAGCGATCTCTCCCGACAGGATCCGCTCCGCAATCTTGAGAAACGCCCGCTGGGTCTTTTCTTCCGTCGTACGATCCCGGCGGACCTGCTTTATAAGGCCGGCAAGAACGACATGTTCACCCTCAGCCCCGGGAAGTCGGCCGGTCGCAACAAGGGCGAGTCCTCGTCCCAGCCTCCACATCCCGTCCATCAAACGCAATCCCTTGGGCGGTACAGGCTCCTTGAGTAACTCCTCCCATCGGCCGAACCGAATCATCGAAAAGATCGGCGTCGGGAGGTAAAATTCTTTCGAGCGATCTTTGCTGGCTTCCTCCACGGTAATCGTCGCCGCCACGTCACGAGCCGCTTTCATGGCTTCGACATTGCGACCCTCCATCGCCAAGGACGCCCAGAGAAAGTGGAGATTGTGCCGGTAGTAACCATCGGCATACTCGCCGGCTGGGTGCTGACTGGCGAAGTACTGCTCATCGACATGGGCTGCCTGCTGATTCCCTTCCACCGCCTCGTGGTACTTCCCAACCCGCATGTAAATGTGAGCGGGCATATGCACGAGATGGCCGGCTCCCGGCATCAGGCCTGGTAGCCTATCCGCACAGGGCAATGCTCGTTCCGGTTGCAATGACGCCTCGACCGCATGCAGGTAATAATGGCAGGCCCCTGGGTGATCGGGATTCTTCACGAGCACGGCCTCAAGCGTGGTGACGATCTCCTCGGTGCCAGGCTGCGGTCGCCCATCCGGTTTCCAAAAATCCCAAGGCCGCAGATCCATCAGCGCTTCCGCAAACAGCGTGGCCGCATCGGCATCTTCGGGAAACCGCTGTGCCACCGATCTCATAGCCTTCGCATAGGCCTCATCGAGTCCCTTGCGCTTGATCCCCTTTCGGCCCACATACCGTGTGACCAACGCCTCGATGTAGGCCTGCTCCACAGGGGTGATGTGGCCTGCTAGCCGACGAGCCTTCTGAACCATCTCGATGGCACGACGTTCGTCTTTTTTTTCCATCTCACTATTGATGTTGGGGCCAAGGGCCAGCGCAATTCCCCAATAGGGCATGGCCGCCTGAGAATCGAGTTGGGCCGCAGCCTCAAACGACCTGATCGCTTCTTCGTGGTTGAAGGCGTAGACGAGTCGGAGCCCCTGATCGAAAAACCGTTGGGCCTGTTCCGATGTGATGGTAATGGGATGGTGAAGGGAGCCCAGATTGTCGAAGAGCGGCGGAGCATCAGTCTGGTCGGCAGGCGCAGCTTCCGCCAGTGAAACCATTCCAAGCCAACAGGCCATACCTGCAACCAAGAATGGAGCGAACATCGATTTTCCCCTAACCCGCATGAGCCCGTTACTCCGCCAAGCCCGGTCTGTCTGGTCAATCTGGTCTATCCGGTTCATCTGGTTAGTTTCGGTCGATCAAATACACGAGATAGACCAAATGAACAAGACTTGCTTGTGGACCTTTTCAGCATCCTGCTAGGTCTACCGCGATCGTCCTTGGTGATCAATATTCCGAATAAGGACGGCGCGGCCCCTGTCATCCACGAAGGCTTCGATCCGATCTCCGACATGGGCCGGTCGATCGATTCGAGTATTTTCGTCATGCGCGATGCGATGTTCGACGCCACTGACGTCCTGAAGCACATAGGCCCCACCCTCGACCGCCGTCACCTGTCCTGGCAGAGATATGACATTGGTCGGCATAGCGAGCTGCATCTCGCCGGTCGATTGGGCTCCCAACGTCCCCCGCACGATCCCCTGCCCAAGATCCTCTTGCTTCGAAGTTCCTGCGATGTTGCAGCCGGCGCCCAAGAGACTCATTACCAGAACAATCACGATACAGCACCTTGTCATCCACACCATGTCCACCACCTTTCTTGTCCGCTCACAGCGGGCAAACCTCAGAATCGTGTGACGCTGGAAAAGTTGAAGTCGCGCAGCGTCATTGCCGGCACGAGCAGCTTGCCGGTTTCGGACGTGATCGCTTCAGTTGGACTGGTGAAGGCCTCGATCCGGTTGAAGACTCGCAGAGGGCTCTCGTGAAACCGAAAGTTCTTCACTGCCGACACGATCGCTCCATTCTCGACGAGAAACGTCCCGTCTCTCGTCATGCCTGTGAGGGTAAGATCGGTTGGATTGACCGTCCGGATGTACCAGAAATTCGTCACGAGTATGGCGCGCTCTGTTCCCTTGATTAATTCCTGTAGCGTCGGCAAGGACGACTCTCCTCCTGAGAGGAAGGGGGCGTCGAGTGTGGGGATTGTATCAATCCCTCGCTTCTTCGCGGTGAACCGATCGTACACAAGCTGTGTGAGCCGCCCCTCTGAAATCCAGTCGGATGCCACGGTCGGCAACCCGTCAGAGGTGAACCCAATGCCCAAAAGATCCTCGTGTGCCAGCAGATTACGGAGCGTCAGTCGCTTGTCGACGATCGGCTGGCCCAACTTGCCCGAGAAGGCGCTCGTGCCTTTCTCGTAAGACTTCGCATCGAGCATCCAGAGCAGCGAAGTCCACAGCCCCGCGACGGCAGCCGGCTCAAGAATCACGGTATAGCGCCCAGGCAGCAGCTCGCGCGCCTCCAAGCCTCGCTTGGCCTTCTCGATTGCGGTGAGTGTCCGTTCCTGGACCCTCAGGTGATCGATGGAACGATGGGCCGCTGCGCCCCAGCCGGTGGCTTCACCAGCCTGAACTGTCAGGCTGAATCGCGCATCGGTCCGCTCTTCGTGGGCAAAGAGCCCCGTACTCGCGGCCACTCCGACTGTTGCGACCGATGAGGACACAATACCGGCGGCGCCAAGATTCTCCATCCGGCATTGCCCGATCGCCTCGTTGGCATATTCCAGCCGACGGGCCGGCCCGGCCGCGACAGTTTCAGCTCGCGTTGTAGGAGGCGTCGGATATTGCTGTGGCTCTAACGGCGGGAGATATTCCGGATCGTCCGGCGACAGATGCGCGATCTGCACAGCTCTGGCCACCGTCTCTTGCACCGATCCCGCGGTAAAGTCCGTCGTGCCAGCGGTGCCATGACGCAGTCCGAACGCCACCGTCACATTCAAAGACCCGCGCCTCGTATCGACATTCTGGATGATCTGATTGTTCGCAAACCGCGTCGTTCCGCTCTGCTGATCCTGCAACGAAATAAGCGTATGGTCGCCGGTTGAATGTTTCAGGACCAAGTCCGCGAGAAACCGGAACTCGTCCCGGCTCGTCAGCTTCGGCCAGGTCTTGTGACCGGTCGCACTCATGATCCGGCCTGCCCTCCAATGACATTGATGTTGCGGAACCGCGCATGGGAGGCCGCGTGGGTCATCCAGCCGGACTGGGCGGGCTGACCCTTGCCGCACGTGATAAATCCGTACCGACGGCGGTGCGACCGATCCGCAACTCCGTCGCAACTATTCCAAAACTCCGGCGTGATTCCATGGTAGACGACATCACGAACCATGTGGGTGCGTTTGCCATTCTCGATCATCCAGAACGCGTCTCCGCCGAACTGGAAGTTATACCGCCGTTGATCGATGCTGTAGGACCCGTGGCCTTCAATGTAGATGCCCCGCTTTACATCGGCGAGCAGCTCGTCGAGGGTGGCGGAACCTGGTTCAAGGCCGATGTTGGCGATACGAACGATCGGGACGCTCCCCCAGCTGTCCGCCCGATTGGAACCGCGTGAGCGCGTCTCGCCGATTTTCGGCGCGACCTCGCGGTTCGTGCAATAGCCGACGAAGACCCCGTTGCGCACAATATCCCATTGCTGGCAAGCGACACCGTCGTCGTCGTAGCCGGTTGCGGCGAGGGTTTCCGGTTCGCAGTTGTCGGCCACAAGATTAATGTGCGGAGAGCCATATCGAAAGGTTCCTCGCTTGTCGGTCGTGAGAAAGCTGGTGCCGGCATAGTTGGCTTCATACCCAAGCGCGCGGTCGAGCTCGCTTGGATGGCCACAGGACTCATGCATCGTGAGCGACAGATGCTCCGGATCGAGAACGAGATCGTAGAAACCTGGCTCAGTGGTGGGCGCCTTCACCTTCTCGATGGCCTGAGAGGCGATGCGCGGGGCCTCTGCCAGGAAATTCGCATCCTCGATCAATTCATAGCCCAT
>JANNIV010000278.1:0-5060 GCA_031405355.1 Nitrospira sp. | reverse complement strand
GCCCTTCGTGGAGCCATTGCCGCGCTGACGATTACACCGGTAGCCAAGGATGCTCCGCTGATGCCACTGACGCCCTGGAACCCCTAAACGACCAGAAATATGATAGATGTATGCACTCGAAGGAAGCCCTCATTTACCTCTCAAAAAAGGAGCGCCTTTCATGAAACAACTCTCTCGCGCCATCAAGACTATGCTGACCGTCGCCTTGCTGTTGATCTCAGCGCCGGTGTGGGCAGCCGATGCTCCGTTGCCCTCACTCTATGAACGGCTCGGCGGAACAGGCCCTATCACGGCCGTCGTCGGCAAGTTCGTCAGCATCGTGGGCGCAGACAAGCGCATCAACGGGTATTTTGCCAATGCCGATCTGCCGAAGCTGAAGAAACAGCTGGTCGACCAGGTCTGCCAAGCCAGCGGCGGCCCCTGCACTTATGAGGGGAAAGACATGAAAACAACGCATGCCGGCATGAAAATCACGACGGCTGCCTTCAATGCCCTGGTTGAAGACCTCGTCAAGGCATTGGATACGTTCAACGTGCCAGCCAGGGAAAAGAACGAACTCCTTTCCGTGCTGGGTCCTATGAAGTCCGACATCGTCGAAGTACCGTAAAGGGCGACGGGCAGGCGGTGAGATCCTCGCCGCCTGCCCAAGGGCTTCAGATCGCCTCCCTGCAGACTGGTATTCCAATGACGCAGCCGCCCTTCGCGAAGAGCGTACCCGCAACCTGCTCACAGCCTCATGTAGACGGCAAGGCCAAGCTCAGGCACAACTGCCTGGTGCTTGCGATGGCGCTCACCGTGGGTCTTGGGGTATTTCAGCCGGCCGAAGCCAGCCAGGCTGCCATGGAGAGAGTTCCCGTCGCGCTGACAGGACCTGGTTGCGACAGCCATGAGAACGAGCTAAGCAGGACATTGCTCACCTTGCAGGGTGTGAACGCCGCGCATTTTCATCGCATAGCCGATCACGTCTTGGTAGATATCATCGTCGGCATGATCGTGCCGGAAGAACTGGTTCACCATCTCAATACGGCGGCCACGTCATGGCAATGCCGCGCTGAAATTATGCAGTCCTGCATCACGGCAGCCCCTGTCCCCCAGACTCGAAAAGACGCACCATGAGTGGGCGATTGAAATCCCACTAGCAGGCTGCTGAAAAAGACCGCCAGCGGGCTTCGGTCAGTTCCTGAACCAGACGTTGGGGGACCGATCCTGACAGAATGTTCAAAAAGAAATACCGTCCTCCCCCATAAGGAAGGACGGTACGGAAGGGGTTACTTTGTGATTTGTTTAGTTGCCTCGACAATCGATCGCGCCCCGATGCCGAAGTGATCGATGAGTTCGTCCGGCTTCCCGCTGTGAGGGATCGTGCGAACCGCAAGCTTATGCACTTTAATACCTTCTGATCCGACCGCGCTGAGCACCGCATCTCCAAGGCCGCCGTGCGCATAATGATCTTCAACGGTGAGGATGCGTCCCTGCGTGGCCCTGGCACTGTCCAGCAACGTCGTACGATCGATAGGGACGATGCTGTAGAGATCGACGATCCGCACGGAGATGCCGGCGGCTTTCAATGTGTCGTATGCCTTCAGGGCTTCGAAGAGCGTGACGCCGGCTGCAACGATCGTGAGGACATCCGATGCGCTTTGGCGAATCACCTTCGATCCGCCGATCTGGAACGTTTCATCGGGCCCGTAGAGAACCGGACACTTCGGACGTCCGGCCCGAATGTAGACCATTCCTTTATGTGCGGCAGCCATTTCGACGAGCCGGTATGTGCAGGTTGCGTCGGACGGATACAACACGGTAACGCCCGGCTGCGCAGCCATCATTGCGATATCTTCCAGACCCATTTGCGAGGGGCCGTCTTCCCCAATGCTCACGCCGACATGTGTGCCGACAAGCTTGATGTTCGAGCCGCTGATGGCAGCCATACGGATGAAATCGTAGGCCCGCGTAAAGAATGCGGCAAACGTGGCAACAAACGGGATTTTCCCGCAGGCCGCTAAACCGGCTGCGGCCCCGAGCATATTTTGCTCTGCGATAAAGTTTTCAAAGAATCGATTGGGAAATTTCTTGCCGAACTTATCGGTATACGTCGAGTTCTTCACATCGGCATCGAGTCCCACGACCAACGGATTGACCGCGCCCAACGCTTCAAATGCGTTGCCGAATGCTTCGCGTGTGGCGGCATTGTCGCCTACTTTGTAGGGCGAAGGCGGGAGAGGCTTGATAGATGAAGGCCCCTGAACCGGTGTCGATGGTTTCTTCAATGAAATGGCTGTGCTGCTCGGCTTCAACTGCTTGGACAGCTCATCGATCGCCTTCTGCATTTCTTCGCCTTTGGCGAC
Organism: Nitrospira sp.; assembly: GCA_031405355.1. Lineage (GTDB taxonomy): Bacteria > Nitrospirota > Nitrospiria > Nitrospirales > Nitrospiraceae > Palsa-1315. Next base: position 2,715 of record JANNIV010000278.1, on the reverse strand, counting down.
TGGCTTCCCATGCCAGCCAGGATGGTTCTCCATGAAGGAGATGCCCTTGCCCTTAAACGTTTTGGCGAGGAGAACCGTCGGTTTGCCTTTAGTGGCGGCCGCGGTATCGAATGCCGCGAGCAGAGCTGACAGATCGTGCCCATCAACCACCAGCGCCTGCCAGCCAAAACCGGCCCAACGGGAGCGGTAACCCTCCATGTCGTGTTGCAGCATAGTGGGATCGCTTTGACCGAGTCGGTTGACATCGACAATGGCACAGAGATTATCTAAGCCATGATGACGCGCGACTTCAGCCGCTTCCCACACAGATCCTTCGACAGATTCTCCATCGCCCATTAAGACATAGGTCCTGTGTTCGAGCTTGTCGACATACTTCGCATTGAGGGCGATTCCAATACCGACTGGCAGTCCTTGCCCAAGTGAACCAGTAGCCATATCGACAAATGACAAGCGAGGCGTCGGGTGGCCTTCGAGATCGGACGTCAGCGTTCGGAGCTTGAGAAGTTCGCTCTTGGGAAAGAGACCTGTTTCCGCCCAAGCGGCATAGAGCAATGGAGCGGCATGGCCTTTTGACAACACGAATCGATCACTATTGAGCGCTTTAGGATTTTTCGGATCGTATCGCATGACGGAGAAGAAGAGGGCCGCGACGATGTCCGCGGCGGAACAGCAACTGGATGGATGCCCGCTCCCCGCTTCGCTCGTTGCGCGAACGCTCTCGATCCGAAGTTGTGTGGCCTTGTTCTGCAGTTCAGTAAGCAATTCGGGAGAAGCGGTTGAGCTAGCCATCGGAACTCCTTTCGGGATTGGATGCCAAGAATACTGCCGGACTCTTCTCGTCTTCTCTATCGGCAGCAACGCGGCGGGGCTTGAGGCTAACAAAATGAAATGAGGGAGTCAATCAACCTAACCCAGCCTGTCAACCCAATTTAGAAATGTCCTCTCTTCACAAAAGTAGCCATGGCTGGTTTATGCCATCGTGCTCTCCGCTGCCTTGTGACGGTCTGGCAAAACACGGCGATGCCACTGACGAGCAGACCTTCGTCGCAGGTCTATCTGCTGTCCATATCTGTTGCGGTATAAGCTCACAGAGATCTAGGAACCGCACCATCGCCTATCATATTGCCTTGCATCGAATTGGGGCGCGAATGCTAGCGCATGCGAATCGTAGATCAACGAACGCTACGCAATCTCTCCGTCTATTTCTTGTAAAAATCGAAAAATACCGTCACGGAGAGAATGTGATTCATACGATCGTTCGCAGCCGTATGCGTTTGAATATATTGGTTCATATACCCGATTTCCGTCATGATCTCCGGACTATACCGATATCCGATCCCGAGAAAGCCGCGGTTTTGATCAAACCCTTGCTTAGACGGGACGTTTGGCCCCCAGTCCGTATCATACAGATTGACAAACACCTCATCCCAGAACACGAAATTTAACGTTGGGTAAAAAGGGAGCGGCGTACTGAACTTGACGAATTGACGGAAGCGCGAGCCGGTATCGTTACCGTTTGCTTGCCAGCGTTGTTCAAGCCGTGGCCGGAAGGTAAAGGTGCCGAAAGGTAACTTTCCTGACCACAGAAATTGCTGCCATATTCTGTTTTCCTCGATCTCCTGACCAACTAAGTAGTTCGATACGCGAGCATACCCCACCCACACAGTGGACTGGTCCGTGAGCGCATAGCCAAGCCCGGGGCGAATCAGCGATTGGTCCAGTGAGATGTCCGACGAACAACAGTCTCGAGCTCGAAGCTGACCCTCCATCCACCAGAGCCATCGTTTGAAATCAGGATCGACGTACCCGAAATTTCCTCGTGCCGTGATATTTCCCCATGCCCGGGTATCATCCTGCAACTCCGCCCAGGCAGTCGGCAACGCGAACGGCATCAGGGAACAGACGACCATCGCGACGGCAAGATATAGCGCCGGAATGAATCGTTCAGCCGGTCGGATGATCGAATAGCGAGAGGCCCTCTGTGTATTCATAGCCAAAAAACTCCAAGTATGATTTGAAAATATCCCGCATCGTCCACCGCATTGCTGGAAACAACGGGCGGCACACTAGCACAACTGTCCTGAGCCACGCTACTGCCGATCATGAGTAACCAAATACGCAGTCGGCAGGACGAACCACACCGGAAGAACCTCAGATGTCGTTCTGAGAGGACGTGACTGAGAGTGCCAGATTCGAGGCGTGACTATGCGAAATTTGTCTTCAAGAACAACGGGATAGCTTGACATGCTGGAGGCCTTCGCGCAGACTCCGGTACATGCAGGACCAGACCTGGCAAACTCTTCTTGCCAAACTCGCTGAACATGCCGGCATCGCGACCGACTATTACGATATCGCAGGTAATCTTCACCTCACCTCAGATGACACCAGGCGCGCCATATTGACTGCCATGGGCTTCTCGGTTGATTCAACTGAGTCGCTGACAGAGGCACTGCAGGAATGGGATGAGGCGCCGTGGCAACGCTCCTGTAACTCAGTGCAGATCCTGCGTGACGGTGAATCGGGTTCTCCTGTCTCCTGTTATCTGACACTCGAGGACGGGAACGAAGGGTCCGCCGTAGTGGAGTGGCAGATCTGCGACGAAGCGAACCGCGTGGTGCAAGAAGGGCAGGCAGGGCCTGGGCTTTCCGCTACGGAGGTTCGTGTTCTCAAGGGTCAACGGCATGTGCGTATCGAGATACCGGCTCCACAGGGTCT
>JANNIV010000277.1:0-3766 GCA_031405355.1 Nitrospira sp. | reverse complement strand
TTTTCAAGAACAATACGGATTCGCTCGGCAATACCTACGGATGCCATGAAAACTTTCTCATGCGCCGCGACGTCGATTTTTGGAAGGTCACGGAGCAACTCATCCCTTTCTTCGTCACGAGGCAGGTCTATAGCGGAGCGGGGAAGGTGCTGAAAGTATCCGGCAAGCCTCAGTACTTTATTTCTCAACGTGCCCAGCACATTCACGAGAAGACCTCCTCCTCGACCACCTCCTCGCGCAGCATCATCAATACCAGAGACGAACCGCACTCCGACGCGGAGCGCTATCGGCGGCTCCATATCATCGTCGGGGATTCAAATATGTCGGAGTTCGTGACCTATTTGAAGGTCGGCACTGCGACGTTGGTTCTGTCTATGATCGAGGAAGGGTATGTCGTCCAAGGGATGGAGTTCGAAGACCCGGTCAAAGCCATTCGTGAGGTGTCGCGCGATCCCACCTTGAAGCGGAAGATTAAGCTGGACGATGGTCGTCTGATGACGGCGGTCGAAGTTCAGCGGGTCTATCTGGATCGAGCGCAGGAATATTTGGCGCAACAGGAGCACGATCCGGTTCTCGACGATGTGTGGCAACGATGGGCCATGGTGCTGGATAAACTCGAAGAAGATCCGATGCAGCTGGTGCGCGAAATCGATTGGGTGACCAAACGCCATCTGATCCAGTCCTATATCGACAAGAAGGGGTGCGGCTGGGACGATCCACGGGTGTTCCTGCTCGACCTTCAGTTTCATGATGTGAAACGGACTCGCGGGTTGTACTATCTGATGGAGTCCCGGGGGATGATCGAACGGGTGGTGGAGGAGGAAGCGGTGCAACGGGCCATGTCGACTCCGCCGCAGACCACGAGGGCGAAAGTGCGTGGCGATTTCATCCGGTTTGCCCGCGCGAAGAATCGGTCCTATACGGTCGACTGGACCTATCTGAAACTCAATGGCTACTGGGAAGAAACGATTCTTTGTATGGACCCTTTCAGTGCTGTGAATCGGCGCGTGGATGAGTTACTCTCGCAGGTCGCGGGGCTACGGTTCTATCGATGAAGATGACATCGCTCAAATCGACGCGTGTGCGGATTTCTCGGCTGGATCGAACGCTGATCACGGCGGTCTTGTTGTTGTCCAGCGTCTTTCCCGTCGAGTTGTTTTCCAATACGCCTCCAGCGCCGATGGGCCACGATGGGGAATACAGCGGCAAACAGGGGCAGGTGCTGGTGGTCAAGGTGAAAGGCGAAGAGCAGGCGACGGAGGTGAAGGGGACGTTTCTAAGCCGGACGATTCCATTTTTTCGTGAGTTCAGGCCAGGGGAGCCGGCCGGCTATATCGGCTTGATCGGGATCGACATGCAGGATGAGCCTGGAACCTATGAACTGTCCGTCGAAGTGAAGCAGGGCGAACAGGCAAAGCAATTGAGCTTCAATGTTCAGGTGGCCAAAGAGAAGTTTGCCGTCGAGCATCTGAAGCTGCCGAAAGACAAGGTCGATCTGGATGAGAAGAGCACGGCGCGTTGGAAAGCCGAGCAGGCACTGGTCAAGCAGGCGCTCGCAGAGAACTCGCGTCTGAAGTTATGGCGCAGCAACTTCGTGGAGCCTGTGAGCGGCAAGCGCACCGGCATCTTCGGCAGTGTGCGAATCATGAACGGCCAGGCGCGCAATCCGCACAACGGAGAAGATATCGGCGCGCCGATGGGGGCCGATGTCGCAGCGACGAATGACGGGATTGTCCGCATCACGGTCGATCATATTTTCTCCGGCAAGGGCGTCTTCGTCGATCATGGCCTGGGGTTCTATACGATGTATTTCCACCTGTCGGAGATCTTGGTCAAAGACGGAGATTTGGTCACAGCGGGGCAAATCATCGGCAAAGTCGGCGCCACCGGCCGCGCCACCGGCCCGCATCTCCATTGGGGCGTCAAACTCAACGGCGCCCGCGTGAATCCCTATTCGCTGCTCGACCTACCGTTCAAGAACGGTGTAACGCCTCCTACGACTGCAACGATTCCCACTCCTGAAGCCGCGCCGGACTCGCAAGCCGTTCCCATCAAAGAATAGTTCAAACAAAGTGGATGTGTCAGGGCTCAGCCTCTCTCGTGTTCTCCGGAGTGAATCTTGCGGACGCGGCAGGATGGAGGCGGTGAGGGAGACTCGATGTCATTCAGTGATCCTCCTCGGACGATCAATGTCGATTGACGACGTGAGATGCAAGGTCATGCAACGACTTTATCGGCGGAAAAGCCTGACCGTTCAGCCCCAGCCAAAATCCCTATCTTCAATTCCAGCTCGCGATGAAGACGATCAGTGGGTTCTCGCTTCAGCATGAGCTGCTAACAGTCTGGGGAAAAACTCGGTTTATACACAATACACCGTGAGAACGCGTTCATGTGGAACTGACGCTCAAGTAGTACAGGAGGCTCAAAAAGGCCATTCAGCAAGGCCGCCGCGAGCGAAGAGGCGAGGCGTACGCTTCGGTACGTTGAGCCTCTGAGCGATGCGAGAACGATGCTGGCGGTCTTTTCCAGCATCCTGCTAAGGCCGGTGTCTTCGTCCCGGGCGACAAAGACTTGCTGGATGTGGCAAACGAAGTCCGTGGTTTGACGATTACCGATCCACGCGGCTTCTGGAACCTGGCCAAGAAAAGGCCCTGAACCTTCGATGCGATCGCGCCCAAAGTTCTACTTTCTTGGACTGTTAGCCCAGCGAAAGATGGTTTTTACATCTCGAACTTCAATGCTTCGAGTTAGCAAAAGCTTCAACATCTTTCTCGCCCGACCGCAAGAAGTCCAGAAAGTCCACTTCCTTGTATTTACAAGTCTCGCATATGCTAAGGAGAACCAGGTAGTCACGAATGCCCTTTTCTGAAGTGACCCCCGCAATTGTGTGACGAAGCATCGCAAAGGCTTTGACCGCGTGTTCGGCATTGTTGTTGTTCCAGGGCACGCCGTTGTGAGCCAGAAATGTGAACAGCTTGTCTCTATTTCTCTCAAAACGTTCCTTGAACGTTTCCGCCGACTTACTTTGAAGATTGGTGCCTGAGATTCGCCTGTAGAAGCGATCTACGGATACGAGATGTTTTCTCAAGAAATGGCTTTTCAGGCCATGCCGATCAATGGTTTCCACCACCGGCTTCACTAAATCGGCAAAACCCTTTACGAGTCTTTTCAGTTCCTCGTCGTAGGTATATTTCAGGACCGCATCGTTCAAATCGCGGATTAGGTGAATCAAACACTTTTGTTGCGGGCAAGGGATTCCATCGTAGGCTGCATAGAAGTCCGAGACCAAGACGCCAGTGAAGTCCTTGAGCAAGCTCTGCGGAGTGCTGCCCTGGCGGGTCTCGCTATAGACATAGGCCACTTCTTCCATATTCGCGAAGACCCACACAAATCCGTCCTTGCCTTCTACGCTGATCTTCGTCTCATCGGCGTGGATCAATTGGCCACTACATAGCCGTTTGATCAGCGCATCGTAAGTTCCTTTGTGTGTCTCCGCCGCCTTCGCCTTGAAGCGATTTGTCGTTCCAATCCTCAGATGGACGCCGAACAACTTGTTCAGGCTGCGGTCAACACTTTCCTGTGGTATCCGTAGCCCGATATTCAGGTATACCGAGTAGGCAACGATCTCAGGACCAAACTTGCTGCGTGTCCAGCCCATTTTTTCGGGGGAGAAGGTGGCTCCGCAGCTCTGACACTTGTACCGGTGAAACCACGCCGTCCACGAGACGACGCGGAGCGGCGGGGTACCGTCGCGCGAGGAGTAGCG
>JANNIV010000276.1:0-4729 GCA_031405355.1 Nitrospira sp. | reverse complement strand
ACGAGTATCCACGCCCATGCCTATGAGGATCCGTTCTTTCAGGCCTATTGGAAAAAGGACAAGAATATTTGGGTGTGCTTGAACTGTCACACCCCGCTGGAGAACCAGCAGCCGACATTGGTGAAAGAGATTCCGCGAGGGCGGGTGGAGAAGGCGATTCAAGCGCCCAATTCCCAGTACGACCCCGAGTATCAGAAAGAATCGGTGACCTGCGCGGCCTGTCATGTGCGGGACGGAGTCATCTACGGACCGTTTGACGATTCCGCCGCGCCGCACCCGACCAAGTTCGATCCGAATTTCAGGACAGCGCAGGTCTGTTATCGCTGTCACAATGTCGTGTCCGGACCGGCCCAATTTTATAACGTGGGACCTTGTGGGACTTACGCGGAGTACGAAGGCAAGTTCTTCATGCAGGAGCGGGGCTTCAATTGCCAGAGCTGCCACATGCCTGAAATCGATCGGCCGATCGCGGTGAATAGTCCGATCCGACGTGGACGCCGGCACCTCTGGCGCGGCGGGCACGACCCCGATATGGTGAAGCGGGCGGTGGGAATACAAGTAAGGGCCGATACCGCTTCGCCCAAGCCGGGCGATCGAGTCGGATTTACGCTCACGCTGATCAACGCAGGAGCCGGGCATAAGATTCCAACCGGCGATCCGGATCGGTATTTCACGGTGGAGTTTTCCGTGGAAGATCGGCAGGGACGGGTGCTCGATCAGCAAACATCGACGATGGGGCGCTGGATCATGTGGCAACCGGCCATCGTCGAGTTGTATGATAACCGTCTGTTACCCCTGGCCAGCCGGGAATATCAGTTTGCATACCAATTGCCGGCTCAGGCGGAGGGTTTGAAAGTGAAGACTCGGGTGCAGTATCACATCCTGACCGACAAGCAGCATGAAATGTTGCAGACCAAATATGGGCTGACAGGGAACGATCCTTATCGATTCCCCATATACGAGCGGGAGTTCCCGTTGTCCGGTGCGCTTGCATCGGCGCTGAGTAAGAGCGATCAGCCGTCAGCCGTCAGTCGTCAGCCAAACGAACAGAGTTGTAAGGCCGGAGCTGAAGGCTACAGGCAAGGCTGAAGGGGTTCAGGCCGAAGGACGAAGCTCCGAACACTTCAGCCTATCTACCTGAGTAGTTACGAAGGACCGACATGACACACGCGTTATTGATTGATACCGAAACTCTCCAGCAGAGCTTGGGCCAACCGGGTCTAGTGGTTCTTGATGTACGTGGGCGGGCGGCCTACGAGTTCGGTGGCCATATTCCAGGTGCGGTGCATTCGACCTGGCATGATTATAGTGATCCCACTGTCGTGCCGAAGGGATTACTCGATCCCGATCGCGGACGTATGGAACAGAAGATCCGCGCTTTGGGTATCAGTCAGGACAGCGATGTGGTCATCTATTCCAATCCGTTCGACAACTGGGGAGACGAGGGTCGCATGTTTTGGATGTTGGAATATCTCGGCCACCGGCGTCTGCGGATTCTCGACGGTGGATGGGTCAAGTGGGTGCAAGAAAAACGGCCGTTCGAACATGGGGCCGTGACGCCCAAGCCAGGAACCTTCACTGTCAAGCCGGTCGATTCCGTGATTGCCGGCAAAGATGAACTGAAGCGCCTTGTGAAGCAGCCGCATCCAGGGACTGTGATCGTCGATGCGCGCAGCCTCGAAGAGTATCTTGGAAAAGAGATAGCGGGGATACCTCGACCAGGCCACATTCCTTCTTCGATCCATCTTGCGTGGAATGGATTCCTTCAGTCGAATGCCACAGTGAAAGATCTGAATACGATCACAGAGAGTCTCGCCGAGAAGGGTCTAACTCAGGATCAAGACGTGATCTGCTATTGCACCGGCGGTGTCCGGTCAGCCTGGCTGTATTTTATTCTCAAACTTGTCGGCTATCGGAAGATCCGCACCTATCCTGGATCCTGGTGGGAGTGGAGCCGGGATTTTGCTTGTCCGGTGGAAAAAGACGACAAGGGATTGCAGCGCATCCTGAACGTCGACTCCCAGGTCAGGCCATCTTGACAGTCTCAAAATGGCTGTGTAAGGTGATGGAAAATCAGAACCATTTGGATACGCCGGTCACCTGTCGTATAAACCTTAATCCCTGAGGAGGAACCCATGAAGATGAGAATTCATCGCGGAGCACTGGTCGTTGCGGCGGTCGCTGCTCTTGTTGGTTTTCCGCTGTTGAGCGGGCTCGCTCTTGCAGGGAATAAGCACGTGGATGAAGCTCTGGCCCATGCCAAGGAAGCTGTGTCGCATGGCAAACAGGGACATGCCGATGCCGTAGTGCAGCATGCTGAGGAAGCACTCAAGCATGCCGGAGCAGCCGGCATGAAGAACCCTCATCTGGATGAAGGGGTTACACATCTCAAGGAAGCCATCACCCATGGCAAGGCCGGTCATGCGGATGTGGCGGCTCAACATGCCGAAGGCGCGGTCACCCATTTGTCCGAAGTGAAGTAAGCGATTCGATCAAAGGTTCTTCTTGAACAGGCAGGGGCGACCCTGCCTGTTTTGTTATAGGGGCAAAACGATCATGCTGGTCGGGTTTTATCAGTTCACTCCACGGTTCGGCGAGGTCTCGCACAATCTCGACACGATTGTAGAAACACTCGATCGGGCTGACGCGGATCTGATCGTTTTACCCGAACTGTGCGTGTCCGGGTATCAGTTTGTATCGCAGGAAGAGGTCGTCGCTCTGTCGGAGCCGGTGCCAAGTGGGCCGACCGCACAGCGGCTGATTGACCTTGCGAAGCGGCGACGGATGACGATTGTCGCTGGTCTCCCGGAACGCGCCGGATCTGCCTGCTATAACTCCGCCGTAGTCGTCGGCCCATCCGGGTTCATCGGGTGTTATCGCAAAACCCATCTGTTTTTTGAAGAAACCCTGTTCTTTACGCCTGGCGACACAGGATTTCAGGTGTGGGATATCGGACCGGCCAAGATCGGCGCGATGATCTGTTTCGATTGGTACTATCCGGAGGCTGCCCGCACCTTGGCACTCAAGGGAGCAGAGATCATCTGTCATCCTTCGAACCTCATCTTGCCCAATTGCCCGGACTCCATGCCGGTTCGGTGTTTGGAGAATCGAGTATTCGCGATTACAAGCAATCGCATAGGGACTGAAGCGCGAGGTGGCAAAGATCAACTGACGTTTATTGGGAATAGCGAAGTTGTCGCTCCACGCGGGAACATTTTACATCGCGCGCCACGAGACAAGGATGAGCTCTGTATCATCGAGATTGATCCTGCCGAAGCACGAAACAAAGCCATCACACAGTACAATGATTTGCTCCGCGATCGGCGCGAATCCCTCTATCGCTAACTGGTTGCACCGGTTTGTTTGGTCTATTTAGTTTGTTTTGTTTTTTAGTTCGTCTGATTCAACCAACCTAACCAAACAGATGAGACAAACCAAATAAACCAGTTCGACTCGTCTCGCTTGCACACCGTCGGCCCGCGCGGTAGGATTAGCGATATGGAAGCTCCACTCGGGAAGGGCATCTTTCTCATCGCAGCACCGTCCTTGCGCGATCCGAATTTTCGGCAGACCGTCGTGTTGCTCTGTGAGCACGGAGCCGAAGGCGCGCTGGGTGTCGTCGTCAATCGTCCGACAGCGATGTCGGTTTCTGAGGCGTTACCGCAAGTACCGATCCTCGAAGGCCAACGGCACGTTCTCTTCTCCGGAGGACCGGTGCAAACGAATCAGGTCATGATGTTGTATCGCTTGGATCAACTGCCTGAGAATTCCCATCATGTCTTCGAAGGGATCTGTCTCGGCGGGGATACTGACCTCGTCGATCGCATATTGACCACCCACGAGGGGCGAGAGGCCTTTCGCGCTTATATCGGATATTCCGGATGGGGCCCAGGGCAACTGGAGTCTGAAATGCAGACTGGTTCCTGGATTACCCTTCCCGCAGATCCTAGCGTGGTGTTCGAGAAGGATCCCTCCCGTATCTGGCCAGATATCGTGAGTACCCTAGGCGAGAACTATCGCCATTATGCGGATATGCCGTTCGACCCTTCCCTGAATTAATAGGATGCTGAAAAAGTGGGCGGGGTGGCTGGGACGATCCCCTTGCTCGCGCAACGCGCGGCCTCAGAAGAATGAGGAGGGAGCGGCCAGGTGCCTTTCTTGCTCGCAGAACGCGCACGATAAAAATGTGCTCGTTCGATGCGCGCAGTAAAAGGCAGCCTCGGCCATTCCCTCCAAAAAAGGGCGTAACAAATCGGAAGGCCCTCGCCCGGGCAAATGGCACGTCTCGGCGTGCCTGTGGGTGGGCGGGTGAGAACGTCTCGCGCGGTTGGAATCATCCCAGCCACCCCTTATTGAGAGTTTGCTGCGGCCTTGCTGACAGCCTTTTTGAGTATCCCGCGGGGAGCTCCGCTGTCTGGGAAGTACTCGCAGTTGGGATTCCGTGAGAGCGTCCAGTTTCTCAATAACTGTCTTATCGCAAACCCCACTCCTCCTCCCGTTCCATTGCAGCTGCCTTGTGCAGGTGGTACGCTGGCTCCTCGTGTGGGTTAGCTTTCCCGGAGTTGCCCGATATGCTCAAACGGCTTGGCTGTTGGATGGTGCTGGCGCTCCTTGCCGGTGCCTGCTCCGGGTGCGGTGTGCTGTACACCGTGGTGAAGTCGGAGTCCAAGCTGGATCGGCTGGCTGTGCCGATGACGAAGGCCGAGGTGATCGACCACGTTGGCCGGCC
>JANNIV010000275.1:0-3920 GCA_031405355.1 Nitrospira sp. | reverse complement strand
GAGCTATGCGAATGTGCAGAAACTGGAGGAGGCAAAGGTCGAACTCAGACAGCTGGATCATGAGCTATTTACGCCGCTCTACAATTACGGCGAAGACCCGGTCAATTTGTTGCTATCCGCTGTGTTATGGGAGCGAGTGGGAGAGGTCAACGAGGCGCGTGTCGATTGGCTTCGACTGAGAGATCTGGACGTGATGTGGAAGGGCAAACAGGATGCTGTTCGTATATTTGCAGCACGACAAGTGGCTTGGATCGATGAGGGACAGGGGGGCAGCGAGCCGTGGCGCGTCTATGGCATCGGTCGATTTCCCGGACTGACGTGGGATCTGCAGTTCTTTGGATCCGCGAGCGGATATTTTTCCGTGAAGGCAAACGAGGAATTTCTTTCCGCCTGCCGGTCCGACACCGGTGTGAGGTTGTCTACCAAAAGTTGGTTCGAGAAGGTGGCGATTCGTCATAACCATGGGTACCACCCACTCCTCAACGTGCAGGCATGGATCCGATTGCCGATCGGTCTAACCTACAGTCTGGTTCCGTTGGCTGCAGGAGCCGGCGTGATGGTCGGAGGTTGCATGCTCGATGCGGCAGGCAAAGGTAATGGAGCGCTCTGTCAGTTGTCCGTTGTTGGAGGAGCGGCCATGATGCGCACCGCGCCGGCGGTGATGGAAGGCGCGCTACAGCCTGACCTGCGGCATTGGGAGCATGTGCCTGCAGCATTTGTGGTCACCAGAGCCTCAAAGCCCGAGCTGGAATCCTGCTTGCCAAAACTTGGAGCTGCTGTTCAGCGGCTGTGGTAGGAGTGAGTCGGCGACGTGCTTCGGAAGGTGTTCAGCGATTTCGCCAAACAGTACGGCGCTGCATCCTACGATTCAATGAAGCGAAGAAAGTCGCCTTAAGGGTGTTGTCGTCTTCTGTTTCCTCTGCTGGGTCTTGCCTAGAGCAAGACAAATGACTTCTGCCACCCCTGCGTCCAGCAGCAGTTTTCTACACGCCATAAATGTTGTACCTGTGGTTACAACATCATCCAGAATCAAGATGACTTTTCCGGCGACTTTGGATGGCTCAGCTATTTGAATGCTAGACAGGTGTTCGTCAATTGTATTCCCCGTGTGCTCATTCTGTCTTAATAGTCTTGAGGAGGTAATTGACTGATGGCGCCGCAACGACGAAGTGGCGTCCGCTCGCCCGTTCTCGGCAAGGCGTTTGGCTAACGCTAAGAGTGCGGGGTTAGGTTTGTTTGGTTCGGACGACGGAACGATGGCAATTGGAATTTCTGGAGCGAGAATCTTATCTAGCTTAGAAAAGAATCTGTCGACTGTGTACTGTGCACTCCCGAATATGGCTGCGTTCTTTACCTGTTTAACCGGATCGTTTTGGTCGGCGCGATCGTAATTATCCAAAGCCCAAATCGTACAGGGTAAGGGCAGAAAAGATTTCCAATACACTAATCGTTCATTATCCTCTCTTCGGTCGCTTTCCTTCGCGATCGTTTTTTGAAGCAAGCCCTCGGTTGAACGAAATATTCTCTCGGTATCTTTGCAATCTTCCAATTTGTCATGGGATGAGAGTTTGCGGTCTCTATGGGTCTGGATACGAATCCTATACTGAGTTTTCCCGTCGGGATTTGTTTCTGAACCGTCCAACCATGTTAACCCATCGATCCAACCTTCATAGTGGTCGCGTAGATGTCTAACTCTTGTGCCGTCAGGGAAAGGTTTCCAGCCAGTCATGTTTGTGTTTCGGATGATGAAGAAACAGGGAAATTCTACTCTTCAGTCTCGGCTTAGGCTTTCACAACGTGCATAATCCCAACGAAGGTCTTCCAATTCTTTCTAGCTCCCTTTATGGGAGTGGCCGAGGCAGCTCTTTAGTGCGCGCATCGAACGACATACATGCTCCCTCCAAGCTTGCTTGTTCTCTTCTTAGGGATGGGGGCTGAAGGATCTTCCACTGCGCGCGTCCAACGAGGGCCTTCTGAGGCCGCGCGTTGCGCGAGCACAGAAGATCATCAGGCTCCATCCCTCCTCATCCTTTGTGCGCTTCCATATATGCTCTGAGGAGGGCATTGATCCGCGTCTGGTAACCAGGCCCCTTGGTCTTGAACCAATTTAAGACCTGACGATCCAAGCGAATGGTGACGGCGGTCTTTGGTTCGGGAAGCCTCAGCGTGGCACGCTTGAAGAAGGCCTTGCCTAGCTCTGGGATATCAGAGAAATCGATCTCGCTGTCCTTGAGCGCGTCAATTTTTTCCCAGTTCGTCCGCGACCGCTTCTTGGTAGTAGGCTTCTTCACGTGTGTTCGCCTTTCGTGCTGAGATAATGCGGATGGAATTTGGTTCACGTTCGGTAAAGGCGACTACCATGAGCCTCCCGCGAATGAATCCGAAGCCGGTCTTCCTGATTTCGCCGTATTCTTTCCGGCTGTCCGTTCCCACTAACATCAGGCTGCCAAACATCTCAGGGACATCTATGAAATCGATGTTGTGCTCGGCAATGTTCGTTTTTCGTTTAGTCTCGTCCCATTCGAAACGCACTCAGGAAGTGTACATACAGAGTGTATGTACGTCAAGGCCAATGGAATTGTGCTTGGAGTGTTGATGGAGAGAGGAGCGGCTAGACTTGCTCAACGTCCGCTATAATGGTGTGGAGTCCACTCGCTCCTGCCGGCTGGGGCCTCACGATCTCTGCGATCTGAAGCTGTCCTTTTGTATCTGTTGCGCGCACTACGGTTTGGAACTTGCCGCGCTGAGGTAGCTTCCAGGTGTAGTTCCAGATGACCCAGGAGTAGGGCGACATCGGTTTTTCAATCTCGCATTCGTTCCATGTGCGGCCAGCGTCAAGGCTTAGTTCCACTTTGCTGATACTATTTGGTCCGCCGAAGGCGATGCCGCGGAACTGTTGCTCTTGCCCGCGAAGTGTTTGGAAATGGCCGGGACTATCGATACGTGAAAATATTTTAATGGTGCCGTCGTCGGTCCAGCCTTTGCGCTGCCAGTAGCCTTGATAGTCTCCGGGATAGACTTCGATCTCGACGATCCATTTCACATTCTTGATCCCGTAAAGTCCGGGCACGAGGAGTCGGATCGGAAAACCATGTTCCTTCGGCAACTTCTCGCCGTTCATGAGGAAGGCGAGCATCACGTCGTCCTGCATGGCCCGCTTGAAGGGAATGCTGTCGTCGTAGCCATCGATGCCGCGGAACACCACATCGCGCGCGGTCTCTTCATCAGCGCCGGCTTCTTTGAGCAGCTTCTTGAGAGAAATGCCGCGCCACGTCGCATTCCCCATGCTATCCCCGCCAGGGAGTGTATCGATGCACATGAGTGTCGACACTTGATCGTATGAATCACGATTCAGAATATCGCGCCAACCGAGCGACATCGGAGCGTTTACGGCCCCTTTGACATGGAGTTTCCACTGTTCGATATTGAGATCCCGCGACATCGAAACGGCGCCGTCCGCGTAGTTCACCACATAGAACTTTGAGTTCGGGGTGAAGTAGGTCGTGTCGCGCGCAGGAATGGCAAACATGCGCCCGAATGTCGACCCTACTGCGTCGCAGCCACCGGTGACTCCGGCGAGCGTGCCAAGGCCGATGGCCTTCAGAATGGTTCTCCGCCGCATGGACAGGGGTGATTCGTACGGTGACATAATTTTTGATTATACACGTAAATGATGCTTGACTCCCATCTGGGGCTTTGTTATCTTGCCGCCTGTTCGATGGTGCTCGTGCTTCCTGCCTGTTGACCGCGTGCAAGTGTGCGGTGAGGGCATGCGGTTCTTAGGGAATACCCGGCCATAGATTTGGTAAAAGGGTCCCTTGACACGCTTTTCGTGCACGGAGTATAGTGCACGGCTCGCGTGACGAGTTTTTTTGTTCTTTGACAACTGAATAGAGAATGTTGAGCAATGGTGTAAGTGT
>JANNIV010000274.1:0-6998 GCA_031405355.1 Nitrospira sp. | reverse complement strand
GGAACGGAAAGTGCGTGAGATTTGTTAGTTGTATCAACATCTCTAATTAAACTAGTAATTTCAGGAGGATCTATGACACGTAGGTTTACTAAGACGACCAACTTTTTGTGTTTTGCCGCTTTATTGGTTTCGCTCGTTTTCATCGGTACCGCAGATGGCCAGTCGGGAACGACAGGCGTTAGTGGAATTGTTGTCGATCAAACCGGTTCGGTTGTACCAGGGGCTACAGTGCGCCTCTCAAATTCCGAAAAAGGCTTTAGCCGTTCGGTAACAACGAATGACAGCGGAAGATATAATTTCGCGTCCATTGCACCGGCCACCTACCGGATCGAAGTTGAGGCCTCGGGCTTTAAGAAACTTTTGAATTCCAATGTGCATCCTTCTTTGACTCCCTCCTATCTGGTCGCGTTCGCGCTCGTAGCCTACGGCGGTATAGTACAGCGCGTGATCGAAGAACTGGCCGAGCAGGTGCAGCAGCTCCAGCTCCCCGTGCAGTTCCATGGCGCTCTCGGAAAGACCTTCACGTTGGACGAAGGCGCGCACATGTTCCTTGGTAGCGGTGATGGCCCAGTAGACGTGGCTATAGGCCACGCCCTGCTGGGCGCGCGCCGCGCCAAGCTCTGTGTAGCGCCGCTCCACCTGGGTCTCGGTCTTGTCCTGCAACCAGTCACACAGGTTGCGGTAGATCTCGCGGGTGCGGGCTTGGAGTTCGGTCGCCGGGACTTTGTGCAGATCACTGCACCGGGGAGAGCTCCACACCTGCTCGCTGAGCTCGCGGGAAAGTTGTTCAGTGTGACTCTCGATAAGCTTCACCAATCGGACGGCCAGCATCACTCACCTCAAGTTTTGGCTAAGAAAATGGGAGCGCACTCCAACAACAGAGCGGCCCCCGCTTGACCCTGAGCCTCACCTTATTGACCGACTCTAAAGATGTCAATATATTTTGTTGAGGAGAAGGGTGGAACGATTTTAGAGAGGCAAAGAAAGGCTTGTGGATTAATCCAAAACCGGTGCCGCCGTGGGAGTGACGGAACGGTCGGAGCGATCTCATCTTCGATACACCACGATGACTCGGTCAAGAAAGTCGATGAGTTCGGCGATATGTCGTCGGATCGCGTCCCGGTCTTCGCGCGCCGCTGCCTGCTCCAAGACGGCTCCTATCATACTGATCGCGTCGAACCCGTATCCTCCTCCATCCCCCCTCATGCGATGACCGATGAGTTGAATCTGTGCCAGATTGCTTTCTTGTAACGCGGTTTCGAGAGTCTGCACGTCACGTCGACGATTCTCTAAAAATCCTGGGACGATCTCTTCAAGGCCTTGGTCGATGTACAGGGTGATGCCGTTCTCGGCGTTTCTGTTCGGTCTTATGGTCATGAAAGTTGCCGTCCTTTACAAGCCCGGAGGACTTCCAGAAGGGTGTGCTTCTTGATGGGTTTGGTCATATGGGCATCGCAGCCAGCTTCGAAAATCTTGACCCCATCCCCTTTCAGAGCCAGAGCGGTCAAAGCAATCACCTGTGTGGGGGGAAGGTCATGCTCCCGCTCCCAGGCCCGGATTGCTTTTGTCGCCTCATAGCCGTTCATCACCGGCATCTGCATGTCCATCAGAATGAGGTCGTAATAGCCATTTTTAAATCGCTCCAACGCGATGGCCCCATGATCCGCGATATCGAGGTGATAGGGAGTCGGTTTCAAATAGGACCGGATCAGCAGTTGATTGTCCGTGGAGTCTTCGACTAATAAAATGCGCAGAGCCCTGACTTCGGCAGAAGCGGTGGGTTCCGCTGAGGTTAAACCAGACGTCGGGTGGATCCCTCTGGAACGGTCGAGGGCGATGCTGACGGTCTGGAGCAGATCCGACTTCCTGATAGGTTTGATCAAATAGCCGCCCAGCCCTAGATCGTAGGTGCGGGCGATGTCGTCGGCCCAATGGTCGGAGGCCAGCATCACAATCGTCAGATCCTGGGGAGGGCTGTCTCGTCTGATCTCTTCGACCACTTGAAACCCATCCATTTCCGGCATGCGGCAGTCAAGAAGCACGAGATTGTAGGGTCGTCCAGAAGCAGCGGCTTGCCGCCATTCAGCAACAGCCTCGCGACCGGATCCAGTATCCATCACCTCTGCCCCTAAGGCAGCCAAAGTTTCTCGAAGGATCAGGCAGTTGGTAGCATGATCATCAACCACGAGAGTTTTGACCCCATGAAGATTGAGTGGGACCATGTCGTGTGCAGGTGCGGGATTCTGATGCACCTCCAACTGCACACAGCAATGAAATGTGCTGCCATATCCAAGGGTGCTCTCGACCCAGATTCGTCCGTTCATGAGCTCAGCTATTTGCTTTGAAATGGTCAGGCCTAAACCGGTTCCCCCGTACTTGCGTGTCGTTGAAGGGTGCGCTTGGGTAAAACTTTCAAAAATAGAACCGAGCTTGTCGGACGGAATGCCGATTCCCGTATCGCTGACAGAAAATCTGAGGGCTCCCGGCGTGGGTAGTTCCGGATCCTGCATGACCTGCACCGTGACGGACCCGCTGTCGGTGAATTTGATCGCGTTGCCGATGAGGTTGATGAGGATCTGGTGTAGTCTGTTAGGGTCTCCGATCATCGCGCAGGGAACGTCAGGCGAAAGATGGCAGGCGAGTTCGAGGCCTTTTTCATTGGCCCGCATGGCGAGAATCTCGATGGCTTTTTCAAGCAAGTCACTCAAATCAAAGTCGGTTGATTCCAGCTCCAGATGGCCGACCTCGACTTTAGACAGGTCGAGGATGTCGTTGATCAGACTCAAAAGGTTTCCTCCGGCGCGGCGGAAAATTCGCAAGTACTTTCGTTGCTCAGGAGTCAGATCCGTTTCCCATAGCAGATCAGCCATCCCGATAATCGCGTTCATAGGCGTCCGAATCTCGTGGCTCACACTGGCAAGAAACTCGCTTTTGGCGCGGCTGGCCACCTCTGCGGCCTCTTTTGCGATCAGGAGCGTTTGTTCCGCTTCCTGACGCTCGAGAGCTTCTCGTTTCCGGCTAGCCCGTTCTTGTTTAAGCGCAGCTTGAACTTGCGCCAACGATGTTTGTGGCCGGCGCGATTTTGGTGGAGCCTTGTATCTGGAAGAGTTCGTGGTCCTGGGCATGGTCAGCGCACTTTTAGCATCAAGACCGTGGATGCCTACCTCTCAAGGACCGATCGGTCGTTAGTCTTCGTGGGAATGCGGGACGAGTGAGAGTGTGCCTGCTTGTTTGGCCCGATTGCGGCCTTCTTGCTTGGCTTGATAGAGAGCTTGATCAGCCGCCTTGATCAAATCAGTGGGGGAACTGTTCCGGCTGGGGATCATACTGGCGAAGCCCGCGCTGATGGTGGTACAGCCGCCGTCGGAGTGCGTAATGCCGAGGGCCTCAATTCGCTCCCGAAGCGTTTCCGCCACCTGTGCCGCTCCGTCCGTACGGGTGCCGGGCAGCACAATCACGAACTCGTCGCCGCCATACCGGGCGACGAGGTCGCCTGGTCTGTTGACGGCACCGGAAATAGCGGCGGCAACCTGCCGGAGACATTCATCGCCGGACGTATGGCCGAGGGTATCGTTATAGGATTTAAACCGGTCGATGTCGAGCATGATCAGAGAGAGCGGCGTCAATTCACGGACGGCACGGCGCCATTCCTGGTCCAAGAAGTCGTCAAATTGACGTCGGTTAGTAATGCCGGTGAGGCCGTCAAGACTGGACAGGCGCAGCAGCATCTGATTCGCCTCCTGGAGTTGACGCATGACTTCAAGGAGTTCCTGCTCCCTGGCCCGCCGCCGGTCGATTTCGTGGACCAGCCGCAACACCGATCGGACACGAGTCAAGATTTCGCTCTTGTTGATGGGTTTCCCGATGTAGTCGAGCGCGCCAGCAGCAAAGGCAAGTTGGAGATCGACGGGATCGGTCTTCACCGTGACCATCATGATGGGCGTGTCGCGGAACCGTTCAACCGCCTTGATCTGGCGGCAGGCTTCGATGCCGCTCATCTCCGGCATGACGATGTCCATGAGAATCAGATCGACTCGAGATCCGGCGGCATGCTTCCCGTCATCGAGCCCCAGAAGACGAAACGCAGCGGCAGCCGAGTCGGCGACCAGAAGATCGTCATAGCCGGCAGCCGAGAGGATCGACTGAAGCAAGATGCGGTCGTCCGCCGAATCATCAACGATTAAGATACCCATGTGTTGTCTATCCAGTGAGTAGGAGTTGCGCGCTTGAAAAATCGTAGCAGTTAGTCCGGGTAAACTCCAGGATAAAGCTTTTTGACGCAATGTTGACAGATGCCGTGACTGAATTCGGCCTCGGAATGTTCGCCGATATACTCCTCCAACTGTTGCCAAAATCCGCCGTCATTGCGAATCTTTTTACAGGATGCGCAGATCGGGATGAGGCCTCTGAGGACTTTGACATCCCGTAGCGCTTTCTGCAGCTCATCATTGCTTCGACGGAGCTCCCCTTCACGCGCTTTGCGGCAGTCCATTTCCTTCTTCAATGCCAGCGCGGAAGCGACACGTGCCAAGAGTTCCACGCTGTTTACCGGTTTGGTAATGTAATCAATCGCTCCCGCCGCAAAAGCGGCTTGGAGATTCGAGTGGTCGTTTTTGGCCGTGACCATGATGATGGGAATATCGCTAAGGTGCGGTCGGCTCTTGATCTGGCGACAGGCTTCGACTCCATCCATCTCCGGCATGAGAACATCCATCAGAATCAAATCGATCCGGGTGGGCGGCTCCTGGCCGTCCATGTCGAGTATGGAAAACCCAGCCTTTGCCGAGTCGGCGCTCAGAAGATCCGTATGGCCTGATTTTTCAAGAAATGCGCGGAGGAGCACCTGCTGGTCTGGAGAATCGTCAACGATAAGAATGCCCATGCGACTCCTGTCATGCACGCGCACAGAATATGCGTGCAATCACCTTATCAGTATAGCAGGCGCTGATTGGGCTATTGGAGCTTGGTGCGGACGAGGTCGCTGATCTGCTTGCCGTCAACAGATTGGCCTGCCACGCGAACCATCACGGCTTTCATCACCGCGCCCATCTCTTTCAGAGTTCGAGCGCCGGTTTCCTGAATGACTATGTCCACAACAGTGGAGAGTTGATCGAGAGAGAGGGCTGGAGGAAGGTACGATTCGAGAATGGTGATTTCCTGTCGTTCTTTTGCTGCGAGTTCTGCTCGGTTACCTTTTTCAAACTGTTCAACCGATTCCCGTCGCTGCTTGATCATGGTCGTCATCACGCGGCTCATTTCGACATCGTCGAGATCCTTCTTGACCTCCAGTTCCCTATTCATCACGGCGGCCTTGATCATGCGAATGACGTCCATCCGCAATTGGTCGCGGGCCTTCATGGCAAGCTTAAGATCTTCTGTCAGACGGTCGTGCAACGACATCGAAATCTCGCGGGTGAGTGAGTTTGGCCGGGGTGGAGAATACCCCTTCACTTGACGACAGTCAATGTATCGTCATCACTCGTACGGTGATCTTCCAAGCATGGTTTTCGTGTTATGCGTGGAGTATGATACAGCCAAGGTCAGGTTGCGGATCGAAACAGGCCTGGGGAATGTTGGGAGGCTGGTCATGGCAAAGCGAGGCTCAGTAGTCCAGCTGATGACAATCCTCACGATGGCGGTTCTCGTGGCGAATTGCGCAAACGCCACCAAGCAAATGCCTCCAACATTCAGTTTTCACCCCACAACTCTGGTGTTACCGATTCCTGCCGACGTCCAGCGTGTGGCGGTGCTGTATCCGCGTGAAGCGCACCCCGATTGGTCCAGCGCCTATGGTCGTTTGGAAGGGGCGGCATTCCAACTCAAGACTTTTCGCCCAAACCTGAGGATCATCGATCGTTCCCATATGCCGGCCATCGTCTCGGAGCAGCGACACCAGGTCGGAGGGCTTGTTTCCGAAGATAGTGCCGTCCGAATCGGACAGATGTTGGGCGTAGACAGCGTGTTAATCTATCGAATCGAAGGACCAACGATACGCGACCGATTCTTCGCGCGAGCGCATCGCGATCTTCCGTCCGTGACCATCACAAGCAAAATCATTCGAGTAGAGAGCGGGGAAGTCGTTTATCACAACGTGGTGACAGCGCGAGCGGATGAGGCCGAGGGATTCAGTTGGTCACTTTCAGACAATATCGACTACCACCGATGGAGCAGTGAGGCATTAGACCGGGGCATTATGCAGACAGTCTATGA
The DNA here is from genome assembly GCA_031405355.1 of Nitrospira sp. Taxonomy (GTDB): domain Bacteria; phylum Nitrospirota; class Nitrospiria; order Nitrospirales; family Nitrospiraceae; genus Palsa-1315. The sequence continues at coordinate 788 of JANNIV010000274.1, read as the reverse complement.
TTTACACCGGGCATTTGATTAACCGTATGGAGATCAGAAGATGCGAATGAGTCATCGACGAAGCCGTATGCAGCAACGTGGGATCGCTATGGTCGCAGGTCTGTTCGTCTTCTCGCTGATCACAGCTTGCGCTAGCGATCAATCCAAGCCCCTTCCGCAGCCGACTCCTGACCAAGTGCGCGGCCATGCAGACCGGGCCTTCGAAAAGCTCAAACAAGAGGAACAGGAACGAGCCGCCCAACCACCGATGCCACGGTAGCGAATCCGGCGTTCTATCGATTCGATTTGGGTAAGGTCCAGCCCACAAACTGGGCGACTGGCTTCACGAGCGGCAGCTCCCAGAGAAGTTGTTGGCGAGAAATGCTCGTCACTTGGCGCGCTTCATGGAAGGTTCCAAGAAGACAGGACGAGACCAGCAACCGCAACAGGCCAGAAAGAAAGAAGACAAAAGGCAAATTAGAGATAGGCTGGAGAACAACCCCTCCCCATTCGATGCGGGAAGGAAGATGCTCAACCAACCAGCTCCCGATCAAGGCTCCTACCGACCATCCCACGGCGTTGACTGTGCTATACAGCGCGATGGCTTTCGCTCGTTCCTCCGGTCTAACCGAATCGAACACATAGTTTTGCAGTCCCAAGGCCAAGCCGGCCCAAATGACGCCGCCTAGAAAATTAACGGCCAACAGAAAGCCTAGATTCGTGCTCACAAGGTAGAGCATCGGCAAAAATGGCACCGTGAAGCCGGTAATGGACAACAATGCTTTGTTTCCGAAACGATCTCCGAATTG
>JANNIV010000273.1:0-6361 GCA_031405355.1 Nitrospira sp. | reverse complement strand
GGTTTCTTCTTGGGAGCGTGTCGACGAGGGTGGTGCAGCACGCAAAAAGCTCCGTGCTCGTCGTGCGATGACAGGGCAAGGCCGCAGCTTCTGAGATAGGCTGAGGTCAAGGTTGAGCGAAGATCAGTCTCTCTTTTTCTCAACCTTAGCCTGAACCTCAACCTTCTTATGCTGGCGGACTTTTTCAGCATCCTGCTAATAGGTTCCCCACGCGAAATACTCTCCCTGAGACTTACCTCTCATTCTGCCAGCCACATCATGGGCGACAAGGAGCTGTTTCATCATCGCAGGGGTGTTGCCACTGTCTGAAATCTGTGGCCATGTAACCTTTACTCTGTATTGTTCTTCTGAGGATTTCGTCACGATAAACATGTGTGAGAGCGGAGGATTAGGCGTGTCGGTGACTTCAAACCCTTTGAATTTTCCGATCAGGTAGTCTCGAATAACTTGTTGGTTCTCTTCGACGAAAGCGTCTTCTGTTTCTTTGCTCATAGAGTCATCCTCCGTTGGGGGCGAAGTCTATCAACAGCGGGGAAAGGCCAATGCCTTCAGTATCGCAGGAAACTTCGTCTTCTCCAAGCCATCCCGCAATCGAGTCAACGGAGTGAGTTCCCTGTGCGTATACACCGTATCATGCACCGATTGGAGACGGTCGCCTCTTCGAGAGACATGGTCTCGCGTTTGAGGTGGTCGTTGCTCATTTACCTTTCGGCTTCCACTCCTGCGCCAGCTTTTGCGCCTCGGCAATCTGGGCAGGGGTCATCTGGTTGGCGATCGTATTACGGAGTTCGTTTGCTGGCTTATCTCCGTTCGTTGCCGCCAGGCTGTACCACTTATACGCTTGGACAATATTCTGCGGTACCCCTTGACCCTCATCGTATATGATAGCCATTTTCGTTTGAGCGAGAGCCTCTCCTTGGTCTGCAGCCAGACGGAACCATCGCAGGGCCTGCTGATAGTCTTTCGGGGTTCCCTCTCCGTTAAAATACAACGTTCCCAGGCTGAACTGCGCCTTGGCCAGTCCCTGTGTGGCCGCTTTTGCATACCACTGCCGTGCTTGGACATCGTCCTGCGGCACACCTCGGCCTTTGCGATACAGCACTCCAAGGTTGTACTGCGCGAGGGCATCTCCCTGCTCGGCAAGTGGTCGCCATTCATGCAAGGCTGTGGCGTAGTCTCCACGGGTACTGGCATCCATACCAGCCTGAAAGTCCGCCCATGCGGGCACGGCGAGGCAGATGACCGACAATACAAATGTGATGGTGAATCGAAGGGACATAGGCACCTCTACTGCGCGTTCATTCCCAGGCTCGCTCTACGGAAAGATCCATCCTGTGCGGCTTTCGAGGGTTCCCACGAAGTCCACACTCTCGCCTATTCCCAAGCTTTTTCACCACGTTTCATGAGACTATTTAAGAGTTGCTTCATCTTTTTCTTAGCCTTCTCCCGACGCTGGCGCTGGCGTTCGGCCATGCGTCCTGCAACGAAGGCCGCCCGCACATTCGTCGATCGTTTGAGAAAGGCCTGTATGTAGGCTTCAGCCTTAAAGGCGTCTTGATGCAGGCCTAAGAGATCCTGCACGGCGCAGGCTTTGTTGATGAAGCGCGTGGCGGACTTGCCGACCGTCGATTCCGCAAGTTCGGCGGCATAGCGGGCCCGTTTGGTGTTGATCCTGATCCTGTGAATATTGGCATTGTTGGGGGTGTGACCAGCCTGGCGAATCACCTTTTGCAACTTTCTAAACTCCTGCTTGGCGAGGTCGTGCAAGGTCGCGGTGGATTCGACGGCGGTAGGGTCGTGCGGCGCTTCCCGGAGCAGCCTCACGAGGTCAAGATAGCGTGGGCCCTTCAGCTTGCCCAATAGTATGTCCTGGGCGTTGTTCCGTTGGTCTTCCAGATGGGCGATGAACGGGGTCAGAGTCCGGCGGTCTCGCGCATCCAACTCGGCTGACTCTTCGTGGAAATAGGCGAGTTGCACATCGAGGTCGCGGGCCGGTCCCAGGAGTTCGGCGAGCCAGCGCAACTCATCCCGCAACGAATTGACCCACTCAGGCATCAGCAGGGGCATGGCGGCCCGCAAGACAGTGCGCAACTGTCTTGTGGCCACGCGCATTTGGTGTAGACTTTCCGGCTCCCTACCAAGCCTCACGCCCGGGTCATGCGCAATCAGCCATCGGGCGTGTCGTGCGAGGGCCCATCTGACATGGGTCAAGGCCGACGCATCCGGTGCCGGCGGTGGCTCAAGGCCTGGAACCACCAAAGAAAGCGCGCGAAACAGCTTGGGGCGTCCGTCATGATCCTCGGCTTCCGCTCGGCGGAGTTGCCGTTCGAGGTCGGGCAGTGTGCTGTCCTCTTCATTGACCTGCTCGATTTCAAGTTCTCGAAAACGCTGAATGACCGCTCCATCCTTTATGACGGACACCTGGTCGAGCGTGACGTCTGCGACCGGGGCACGGTCTATGTGGACATGAACGCCGGCCCGCCAGACTCGCAAGGTTGCCACAGGCATGAGTTTTCGCTGTCTGAGATGGAGCAAGAGCAGATCGCGGAACAATGTTGGTGGAAGTGGCTGGCGACCGACCAGTTCAACTTCCTGCCGGTCCTTCATCAGAGGGAGTTTCAGTTGCCAGGCCTGCTTCCCACGCTCGACTCGATGGCGGAGGGTGATCCCAGCATGGGCGAGGTCGTACTGGGAAGTATCGAAGTAGGTTGAGGTTAGCAGATGTCGCGGAATTGCAGTGCCGGGGAGTTTGGGTAGACGAAAATGGTCATCGACCGACAGTTTGATTTCACGCTCGACTGTGGATGTAACAGTCGGGTGGACCGCAACCGGATCCGGCGATTTCAAGGAAGGTTTGTCAGCATGAGTCATCACGGTCTCCTTATGAGACCGTGAACTGTGGCAGATCGAAAGGGAAAGAATCAATACGTAACTGGTTTATTTGGTTCATTTAGTTTGTTTGGTTCATCTGGTTCAACCAAATAAACAAGACAAACCAAACAAACCAAATAACGGTTTAAAAGTGATACGCGATACCGGCAATAGCATTGATGGCGCTGTACACGCCGCTGAGTCCAAAGCCGGCGGGATCGAGGTTCGTGATCGTGGCGTAGTTGTACTTCCCCTCCACAAAGAACCCCCATTCTTCAGTCGCCCGCACTTTCAATCCTAACTGCGCATTGAGTCCCGGCACCATTTGGCGGCCGTCGATCTGGCCGGAGCTGCTGAAGTAGAAGCCGCCTCCTCCGATACCGACGTAGGGCTGGAACACCTCGCCAGGATAGCGCGCTATAAGATTAAAGGCGACCGTTACCAGCCGCATGCTCGATTCCTCCAACTGGAGTGTCCCTGGCTGGCTGATGGTGGCTGGTACTACCGGGGGTGCAGTAACTTTGGGTACGAAGGTAGCATCGAGAGTGGTCGTCACTGTCTGTTGTTTGATGGTCGGCTGGCTGGTAAAGGCCTCAACTTCCACCCCCAGCCAACTGAACCCTTCGTCCTTGAAAAAGTACCCGGCTTTCCCCCCGAAGATTGCCGAGCTTTTCAGCGAAATGTCCGAGCCGCTCAAGGAACTGGTGAGCCTGTCTCCATTGATCGCATTGAACCCGGGAAACTGAGCGAGCGCTTGCCGCTCGCCAAGCAGAGGCAGTTGTACGTCGCTCAACTTCCCCGGCATGCTATAGCCTCCATAGCCTCCGACGTACCATTCGGCATTGCTCTGTTGAGGCGATATTGCCAACAACAGGGAGAGGCAACCACTGAGAACCAGGAGAACGAGCACATGCCGAATGCGCAATTTTCTCTACCCCCATGCGAGTGGTGGATGAACAGTTCAACACCTTGCCCATCTACCGTGACAGGGCCATTACGCGCTTATTAACTTTCGGTAAACACTCGCTCTGGTTTATTGGGTTTGTTTGGTTGATCTGGTCCATTTGGTTTTTCTGATTAGTCCGGTTTAACCAAATAAACAAAACAAACCAAACAAACTAAATGAACAAGCTCAGAGGGTTTATCACTGCACGTCGATTGCGAGGGTCTTGGGCTGGTCGTCGCGAAGGATGTCGATTTTGATCGTCCGCTCATCTTTCAATTGTTGGAAGAGGGAGGCAAACATGGCGGGATCGTGCAGTTCCACCCCATTGATTCGCTTCAGGACATCGCCGGACTGAAATCCCAGCTGTCCGTAAAAACTGTAGTGATTGATGACTTCCAGCAGAAGCCCCTGAGACCGTCCGTTCACAACCATAGGAACCAGCCGGGCTTGCTGATTCACCAGCGCTAGGTTATTTGCCGTGTCGATCAATGTCTGGCGCGCGATCGGCCTTCTGCCTTTCGATGACAGCTGCGATACAGGGAGAACAGCAATCGACTTAGAAACCGGTCGTGGCGAGGCAGGTTGCGCTGAAGCGGAAATGGTTCGTTCGAAACCGGTGCTGAGTTTTCCAATAGCAAGGTTCAGCCATTCTTCCTGTGATCCCTGACGAAAGAGAACTCTGTCCTTTTCAATCTGGGCAATCATCCCCACGGCAGGCACAGTCTCCTGAACACGGTAGAGCGTTTGTTTTTTTGACGAGAGGTCTTCAAGAATCGCAAACCCGCCCGTGGACGAATTCATGGCGGTGCCGAGCAGAAGAATCGATTTCGCGACATTCAAAGGAGGGGATGGAGGTGGTGCTGCTTCAGCACCGCCCGATAGCGAGCCTGCATCAGAAGGAAGGGGGAACAGGCGTGCGGCCAGAATAGATTCCGCAAGAGCATTCGCATCGTATGTTTCTGATGATGCTTTCTTCTGCGTCATCACCGGCAGGACTAAATCCGTCGATGTTGTGATCGAATGAGAGACAAACGCATTGATGGAGTGCGCGAGAATAAATGTGATCGCCGTGACGAATGTGCCGAGCAGCGCGCGGCGTATCCACTGATGCCGATTCATTCTCGAAGTCCTTTGTAAACGGTTGCTGATTCGAGGAAGCAATCATACCTGAATCTAGTTCTCACTGAGCGGCTTCATCGACGTGTGTGGTGAAGTTAACAGCGCACGAATTGATTGATAACACTTCTGTAACACCCCCCAGATAGCTATATCCTGTGCCGGTATCTACGTTCGCTCAACCAAGCGATGGGAGATGAGGGAGTTGTTCACATGGATCGTTATCGTCATGCTGGGCTGGGTGGCTATGGTTGATGTCGTCGCCCTTCCGAATATTTCTTTTGGAGGGGAAGCCCGGCAGCGGGCGTCTTCGTCCGTTCCCGGCATACGCGTGGCGCAAGCTGGAGGGGGAACGGTTTCGCGAGAACCGATAGCAGCAGCCCCGTCCAGTTCGGCGGAAGTCTCGCAATCAGCTCAGGGTCAAGAACCGAAGCCTCAGCCAGAGTCATCGGGCTTTGCGGTCGATCAATATATTGTCGAGGGGAATAGCCTGCTGCCGGTGGAAAAAATTGATGCGATACTTGCGAAGTACCGGCGTAAGGGATTGATCCTGAAAGATATTGAACAGGCCAAGAATGAGTTGGAAAAGGCCTATCGTGAGGCTGGCTATCCGACCGTCCTCGTCACGATTCCCGAACAAACGATTGAAGGAGGGACGGTTCGTCTACTCGTAGTGGAGGGGCGGATCGGATCGATTTCCGTGACCGGCAATGAGTATTTCAAAAAATACCAAATCCTGGAGAAACTGCCGTCGTTGAAGCACGGCACAGTCCTCTATGAGCCGACATTCATGAAAGAGTTGAATCTTCTGAACGTCCATCCGGATCGGAAGGTCGTGCCGGTGCTCAAGCCAGGGGAAATGCAGGGCTTGATCAGCCTTGAATTGAAAGTGAAAGACCGGCTTCCGGTTCACGGAAAGATCGAGGGAGACAACAGAGGTGCGATTTCAACTCCACAAAATCGCTTAGTCGCTGAGGTACAGCATACCAACCTGTTGGGCGGAGACGAAATCTTCACGGTCAGCACCGTGCAGACGCCGACTGACTGGGGGCAGGTACAAAGCTACAGTTCGAGCTTCGTCGTCCCCATTGTGTGGCCGGACCACTTACTGAGTCTCTATGCGTCGCAATCGACCAGTAAATCGGTGCTGGCAGGCGGGTCGGCGTTTGTCGGCGGCGGCAATATAGCGGTTTCCGGTAATGCCACCGTCTCGGGGTTCCGGTATTACATGCCGATCGCGAAAGATCTTCCCGGCACCCATTCGCTGTCGCTGGGAATGGATTACAAGCACCTGAAGGCTACCGAGGCAACCTTCCCAGGCAACCTGGGCACCGCCACAATACTGGGTCCTATTCAATACACCCCGGCCACCGTGAACTACACCGGGACCTATTATGATGCCTGGGGATACACGCGACTGACCACGAC
>JANNIV010000272.1:0-6237 GCA_031405355.1 Nitrospira sp. | reverse complement strand
TGAGTTTACATAATCGTTCTTATCAGACATAAGGGATTTTCATTTATGTCCCTCGAACTACTTGGGCGCATCCAACAAGAACTGTCGATTACCGGCAGCGCGATCCATGAAACCATCCTTGCCATTGCCGAACGTGCCAATCGCAAGGCCCAAGTTTTTCGGTTGCACAGCCAGGCGTCGAGCTTACTCAACCAGATCGAACAAGTTCATGGCGAACTCGGACGTCAGATTGCTACGCTCTGTGCCAAACGCCCACCATTCAGCCATGAGTCAACTGTGCCATCCGATCAATTGGCAGAATTCCTCGGCCAGGCTAGCGACCGAGTTCAGCACTTTAAACGAACGCTGCTCGGCGTCGACAGCCAAATACGTGAGATCAAACTTGAAACGATCCACCACGAGCTCCTCACCCTGCAACAGGATTTGAGTCTTCGCGCAGCGGCCATCGAACGGTTCCAGATTGTCCAAGGATCGCCGATCGTTGGGAGGACATTCGCGGAGTTAACATTGCCTGTATCGGTTCGTCTCGTCACGGTCCTGCGAGGACCATTTCTGGTACCGCCAGACAATGCCCTGGTGCTTCGCACTGACGATGTCTTGGTTGTGATCGGATTGCATGAGGATCTCGCGCTATTTGCCTCTGAATTTACCCAAGCTCGGAACACCAAATCGGAGAAAAGAGCATATGGCGTATAGCCAGAGGACGAAGAGCCTATGGCCAATGGCTTATGGCAAGAGATTCGGTTGTTCCGGTTTCGAGCATAGGCCATCAGCTATAAGCCATACGCTCTTCAGAGCCATCCTCATCAGCCTCGCACTTTTCGCCTCGTTCGATCTCCACACCGCCGCCGCCGAATCCGCCGCACTTAAATCCAACGACTCACCGGGCCTCCGTATGTTGGAAGAAATGCAAACGGTTATTACGGACCTCGCTGAGTCGGCAAAACCCTCGGTCGTGAATCTCATTCCTCTATCCGGAGCAGGTCGGGGACGTGAGCTTTCGCAGGAACGGGCTCCCAATGCTTCCGGATCGGGTTCCGGCGTCGTCATCGATCCTGACGGATACATCATCACGAACAACCATGTCATCGGCGATGCGACGGAAATCGAAGTTCGTTTTTCTGATAAGTCGAAACTGATTTCACAGGTTGTCGGAAAGGATCTCGATACTGACATAGCCCTCCTCAAGGTGACCGCCGACCATCCCCTCCCGAGCGCAAGATTCGGAGATTCTTCGACCGTGCGAGTCGGCCAATGGGTACTCGCTGTGGGGAACCCTTTCGGACTCGATCGGACAGTCACGCTCGGCGTCGTTAGCGGGATCGGCCGGGAGAACATCAATCTCTCGCGTTATGAAAATTTTATTCAGACGGACGCCTCCATCAATCCCGGCAATTCTGGCGGCCCGCTCTTCAACCTGCGCGGGGAAATTATCGGCATCAATACTGCCATCATTAACTTCGCCCAAGGAATCGGTTTTGCGATTCCCTCCAACATGGCCAAGCAAGTGATTCAACAATTGCTGACGCAGGGACGGGTCACACGGGGCTGGTTGGGCGTCGGCATCCAACCGCTTACGGCGGAGCTGGCACGCAAGTTTGGCGTCAAGGAAGGCGAAGGGGTGCTGGTCAATGAAGTCTTCGAAAGGGATCCGGCAGCAGCAGCCGGCATCAAACCCGGCGATATTTTAACCCGTATTGACGGCACCGTGATCGACACGCCGAACCGCCTCTCTCGCGTCGTAGCGGGATTACTTCCGGGCTCGACGGCAAAAGTTGAGATCGTTCGAGATCAGCAGCGTTTGATGCTAGACGTCTCCCTCAGAGAACGCCCTGAGCAGGCCGTGATCGCCTCGCTCCCTCAAGGACGCGCTGAAATCAAGCTAGGCTTCGATGTGCAAAATCTGACACCTGGTCTTGCCGACAAATTCAAACTGCAGGAAAGTCGCGGCGTGCTCATCAGCAAAGTGGAGCCCGGTAGCCTCGCCCAATCGGAAGGCCTTCACGAAGGTGATCTCATCAAGGAAGTGAACCGTGTCGATGTGGGATCGGTCGGGGAATTCAGCAGCGCAATTTCCAAACTCCGGCGTGGCGAAACAATCCTGCTCCGTGTGCTGAGAGAAACCCGCGCGTTCTATGTCGTACTCAAATCGACCGACTAGGCTGGTTCATTTGGTCCATTTGGTTTGTCTGGTTCATCTGGTTGATCCGGTTCGTCTGGTTCAACCAAATAAACAAGACAAACCAAACAAACTAGACAAACCAACTAGTGCGCTCCCGCATGTGTCTCCACCTTATGTGCATCAACGATTCGAACCGCAAGCTCACGCGGCACTTCGTCGTATCGCGCAAATTCCATCGTGTAGCTGCCGCGGCCTGCTGTCAATGAGTTCAGCGTCGTGGCATACGTCAGCATCTCTGCCATTGGGACAAGGACCGTGATCTGCTCTGTGTGGTCTCTCGCCTCCACGTGGAGAATCCGCCCTCGGCGCGCATTCAAGTCCCCGATCACAGCTCCGATATGAGCTGCCGGCGCCTCAACCTCCACCGTCATGATTGGCTCTAACAGAATGGGATGAGCCTCCTCCAAGGCCTTCTTGAACCCTATCGACGCCGCGACCTTAAACGCCATCTCAGATGAATCGACCGCATGGTACGACCCATCGTACACGGCAACTCGGCAATCGACGATAGGAAACCCCGCCAAGCTTCCGTGATGCATGGCTTCGACGACACCTTTCTCCACGGCGGGGATAAAGTTTCGTGGAATGGCTCCACCGACGACTTTATTTTCGAAGCGGAATCCCTCCCCGCGTGGAAGAGGCCCGAGCTCCAGCCAGCAATCGCCATACTGGCCATGTCCGCCGGTTTGCTTCTTATATTTCCCCTGGGCCTGTGCCGTGCTGCGTATAGTTTCGTGATATGGAATTTTCGGCATATGCAGCACCACTTCCGCACCGTACTTGCGGCGCAATTTTTCGAGCGCAAGATCGATGTGCCACTGGCCCATCCCGCTCAATACCATTTCCTTCGTATCGGCATGCCGCGAGAATTCGAGGGTCGGATCTTCTTCGATCAACTTATGCAATCCAAGACTGACTTTTTCGATGTCGGCACTGGACTTCGGCTCGATTGCAAAGGACAACACAGGGCGCGGAAGCGCCGTTTTCTGATAACAGACGGGCGCCTGTTCGTCGCAGAGCGTGTCGCCGGTTTGCGTATCTTTGAGTTTCCCGATTGCGACGATGTCCCCTGCGCCGGCAGAAGACAGGGCGACATGTCTCTTCCCCGTCACTGCATAGAGATGCCCGCATTTTTCTCTGCTGCTCCGGGAACTGTTGAACACTGTGGAGTCTGCGTGAAGAACCCCCGACATAATTCGCAGAAAAGATAGACGCCCGACAAAGGGGTCTATTAACGTCTTGAAGACAATCCCTGACAAGGGGTCTTCTCGAATGGCACGGCGTGTTACTGCCTTGCCTGTATCCGGATGCAGCCCTTCCAACGGGGCTCTCGACGCCCGATTCATCGGAGATGGCGATAAGTCGACGATTGCATTGATGAGCGGAACGATCCCGATATTGTCGATGGCGGAACCGCTGTAGAGGGGAACAATCTTGCCGGTCTGGACACCAAGGCGCATTCCATCAATCAACTCCTCCTGCGTCAATTCCCCAATTGTGAGATATTGCTCCAATAATCGGTCATCACGCTCAGCCACACCCTCTTGAATGCGTTTCCGCGCATCCCCCACCGCCTCCCGTTCATTCTCCGGTATCGTCAGCTGCTGAATCGTGGATGTCTCCTTGCGCGAAGTGATGAGGCGTTGCTGAACGAGGTCCAACACGCCGGCGAGCTGACCGCCGCTACGATAGGGCAATGACATCGGCAATGGCATAATCCCAAGATCGCGTTGACACATCGCGAAAACTTCATCGAGGGAGGCGCCGTCTTTATCCAGTTCGTTGAGAAACAGCAGACAGGGTAAGCCAAGTGCCGTGACGCGAGACCAGACTCTGACGAGTTCGCTTCGAATTCCCGATGAGGCGCCTATCACCAGGATGACGGCGTCTACCGCGCGCAATGCCATAGCCGTCTCCCCGATCAGGCTCAATGCGCCAGGAGGGTCGACGAGGTTGATGGTGGTGTGATTCCAGAAACAACGGAGGAGACTGGTACTGACGGAACTGCGCCGGTGCAATTCTTCCGGCTCGAAGTCTGAGACGGTCGTACCTTGTGCAATCGACCCGAGGTGAGGAACAGTGCCGGTGGCAAAGAGTATCGCCTCAGCCAGTGAAGTCTTCCCGGCACCGGCATTGGAGATCAAGACCACATTTCTGAGTGACTCCCTCTGTAGTTCGCTCATGGGGTCCTCCTTTTAGTTTATTTGGTCTATTTGGTTCGTTTGGTTTATCTGGTTGATCCGGTTCGTCTGGTTCAACCAAATAAACAAGACAAACTAAACAAACCAAATAAACCAGGCCTGTTACATCGCTTCGACTCCCCTTTCTGTCATGCGCCGGCGTCATGGTTTGTCAGCCAACCTTGATCGGCAAAGCTGACATAGCGTCCATCGCCGACGACAAGATGGTCAAGAACCCGAATGCCCAGGACTTCCCCTGCTGATACCAAACGCGCCGTTAGAATGCGATCTTCCTGGCTAGGCGTTGGATCGCCACTGGGATGGTTGTGCAGGAAGATCACCGCTGCGGCAGACTCTCTTACCGCCAGGGTAAAGACTTCGCGTGGATGAACAATGCTAAGAGTTAAACTGCCTTCCGATACCGTGATGTCACGCATGATGGCATGCTTGGCATCCAGCAAAACGACTTTGAAGATTTCGTGACGCAGGTCACGCAAGGTTGGATGGTAATGGGTGAAGAGGTCACGGCTGGATGTAACTTTGGTTCCTTTGGTTAGCGGAGCAGCGAGGGCACGTTTCCCCAGTTCTAGGGCAGCCTTCAGTTGTGCCGCTTTGGCCTCCCCTACACCTGGGATCGCACAGAGTTCTTCGATTCCGCATCGTGCAAGTCCAGCGATATCTCCAAGCCGATCCAGGATATCCATCCCGACTTGCACCGCTGAAGACCCCTGACGGCCGACTCGAAGGAGAATCGCCAGGAGTTGGGCGTTGGTAAGCGCTTGAGAGCCCTCTGTGAGCAGTCGTTCACGCGGCCGTTCCGTTTCAGGCCAGTGCGAAATGCCTTGCCCTCCTTTATTGGCGGCCACTTACCCTCCCAGGACAAATAAATGACACTCTGAACGTTTTTGTACTAGCGATAGCCCCCTTTGTTGCCCATTCCAAACAAATACGTACCCCTAAACTGTTGAAATTACGTATAGAGGCATATTGGTGTAGTACTTGCTTTGGAACGCCTCCAGCAACTCACCGCAACCCTGGGAGGATTCGATGGAATGTCCGAAGTGTAAAGGCCTCATGATGCTCGAGCGGTTCTCCGACTTCTTCTTAATTTTCTATGCATGGAAATGTATCAACTGCGGCGCAATCATCGATCGCACCATTTCAAATAACCGGCGAAAGAGCTTGGCCGCTCGTAAGCCCCAGGAAGTGGCGACTCGCTAGCATAAATCATTGTAGTTCCTGTCTAGACGAGTCGGCCGTTTCGATCGCCACGGAAGGCCGACAATTTTATCGTGATACCCAGCCACTCCTACTCTTAGGTTGTCATATCGTTAGGCGCATTATAGGCCACAGGCTCCAAGGTCGTCAAAATACCTCCATTCTTATTGCCCAATCTTTCTAGTCTCTTCATTGCCCTACGCCATCTGCATTATAAGGCTCTAGATTTCGCTTCGGCAGCACTCTCCTTGACCCTTTCAAAAACGCTATGTTAGAGTCACAAGCCCTGAAATGGCGCTCGGCTTAAATCTTAACTACTCAGGTAGTCAGGCTGAAGGCTTTCTAGGGCTGGGATTCTTGCGCAACGAGGATTCATCTCTAGTTGAAGAGATAAAGAGATAAAGGGGCAACGGGGTAGAGGGGTAAGAGGCTAGCCCGACTATCCCTGTATCCCCCTACCCCCGCATTCGTGGCTTGCGAGATCATATATAGCCTTCAGCCTGAAGGCCTGAGTAGTTCCTTAAATCTATGCGTGTTATTGCCGGATTCCACCGGGGCCGCCGCTTGAGAGGGCCGGAAGGGAATGCACTGCGTCCCACATCCGATAAGGTTCGCGGGGCTCTTTTTTCAATTCTTGGAACCCAGGTATCAGGAAGT
>JANNIV010000271.1:0-3602 GCA_031405355.1 Nitrospira sp. | reverse complement strand
AAGGAGCTGATTATGCTCCATCGTGAAGCCTCCGAAGCCACCAGCGGCCGGAAGATGAAGGTTCTGCTCATCTACCCGCCGGACTGGTTCCCCTCCGAACCCTATTTGAGCCTTCCCTCCCTCACCGCCGTCCTCCGTCAGGCTGGCCATACGGTCATCCAAAAAGACATCAACCTCGAAATGTACGACTGGTACTTCAGTGAGGACTTCCTGAAGAAGGTCTTGCGCCGAGTGCCGCATCAGCTCGACCGGCTCCGCAAGCTGTCGAAGAAGCGCGATCTGACGGCCGAGGAGATGGATCTGCAGCTATCCCTCTGCGATCTGACCAGGCAGCGGATCGATGGGCTGATCAAAGATGCGGAGAAGGCCAAGGCGATCATCCGTGGGGAAACTTTCTACGATATCGATCAGTTAGAGTGGGCGATCAAAGTGTTCCGCGAGGTTACGTCAGTAATCTCGATGGTCTATGCCCCGGCCAGGATCTGTATGCCGCCGATGGAGACGGATCTATCCTATAAAGTCTTCGTCTCCTCTGAAGTGATGGACGCGGTGAGCGATACGCAGGTGAATGTCTACCGCGACGTGTTCGAGCATTTGGTGAAGCCGGTAATCGAGAAGGAACAGCCGGATGTGGTCGGCATCTCCATTGTCTTGCAGCAGCAGATGTTCTCCTCTATGACCTTCTGTGCCCTCATCAAGCAGCACTTTCCCCACATCCACGTCACGATCGGCGGCAATACGGTGACACGACTGCGGGATGTGCTGCCTCAATCCCCATTGTTCCAGTACTTCGACAGTGCCGTAGCCTATGAAGGAGAGACGGCTTTTGTGCAGCTGGTGGAGACGGTGGGGGCAAAGCGGAGTCTGGCTGACGTACCCAATACCATATATAAAGACGAAACCGGGGTCCATACCTCGCCGACGAGCTATGCGGAAGACATGGCGACCCTGCCGCCGCCGGACTTCGACGGGCTGCCGTTGCATAAATACTTCGTACCAACGAAAATTCTCCCTTATCTGGCGACGAGAGGCTGCTACTGGGGTCGCTGTGAGTTTTGCGACCATGGCGAGGGCTATACGGCTGGCTACCGGACGAAGAAGATCCAGGACATTCTGGGCGAGATCACATACCTGCGCGATAAATACGGGGCCAAGCATTTCCACTTCACCGACGAGTCCTATCCCCCGGCCCTGTTCCGCAAACTGTCGCGTGGGTTGATTGACAGCAAGATGGATATCACCTGGACGACGCACATGCGATTTGAGAAAAGCTTGCTGGAAGAATCCGTGTGGCAGGATGCGAAGGACTCGGGCTGCCGCTATCTCCACTTCGGCTACGAGTCTGGAAACGAGCGGGTGCTGAAGCTGATGGACAAGGCGACGACGACGGAGGTCATCACGAAGCATTTACAGATGTCGGCTGACGTCGGCATCTGGAACCACTGCATGGGCTTTTTTGGCTTTCCTGGTGAAACCAGAGAGGAAGCCTGGTCCTCGGTGGAATTTCTCGAAGCGAACAAAGACCATGTCCATTCGCTGGGCTTCGGTACATTCGATCTCAGCCGGCATAACCCGGTGGCAAAGGATCCGGATAAGTGGGGCGTAACGGCCTACAAGAATCCCGACTGGGATCTGGCCCTCGACTACTACTACACGGTCAAGAGTGGCATGAGTATCGAAGAGGCGGAGCGGGTGTTCGAAGAGTTCGAGCGAAAGCACAACCCAGGCTGGGACCTACGTCTCTTCATCCGAGAATACATCTTCCTCTACATCGCGCGGTTTGGATTACAGAAATTGCCGGACCTGCAATTTCAAGCCGCCAAGATTGCCGGGCATACGCGGACGCTGGCGGGGAAAATGTGAAGTGTGGATTGGCTGACAGGCTGACAAGCCGCACGCTGACATGCTCTAATCCGATGTCAGCATGATTCCTGTCAGCTTGTCAGCAGGCGATATACAAACGACGAACAATGACTGAATTGCTTCACATAGACGGTCTCGCTCCATTGGCCAAGGCTGGCCGGAAGAAGTCCAAGGTCATGTTGCTGTTTCCGCCTGAATGGGTGCCGACGGCTCCCTATCTGGCCTTACCTTCGTTGACGGCCGTGTTGCGCGAGGCAGGACATCATGTCGTGCAGCGGGATATCAACATCGAAATGTACGACCATTTCTTTACGATGGAGTTCCTGATTTGGGTGAAGGCTCGGCTGGGCATGCAGCTCAAGCAACTTCAAGAGAAAGAGAAGGCCGGAACGTTGACGGAGCAGGAAACGGATCAAAAGGCCGCGGTGGAACAGGCCTATGACATCGACGTATTCGATCTGGCAGACCGGGCTGAAGATGCGAAGCTGATCGTGCGTGGCGAGCGCTTCTACCAGGCCGAGATACTGGAAGGCGCGTTGAACACCTTCCGCGAAGCGATGGCCTATATTTCCGCAGCCTATTATCCCGCGTCGCTCGTTTTCTATCCGATGGAAAGCAATCTGGGCTATCGCCCTGGCGTATCCAAGGAAGTGCTGGCCTGTTTGGACGATGAGCAGGTGAACGTCTATCGGAATCTCTGTAATCAGCTGGTCATGCCGGCGGTGGCAAAAGAAAAGCCGAACGTGGTCGGAATCTCGATCGGGACGCAGATGCAGCTGCTTGCAGGCCTGACCTTTTGCAAAATGATCAAAGAGACCTTCCCGCATATTCATGTGGTGGTGGGTGGTAACGTCATTACGCGATTGCAGGAGGATCTCGCAAAGCATGAGCAGTTCTTCACGGACGTGTTCGACTCGGCGATCCTCTACGAGGGCGAGCATGCTCTGCTCTGGCTCATCGAAGCATTGAACGGCGAACGGGCCATCGCATCCGTGCCCAACTTGATCTATCGCGATGCCTCAGGCATTCACCGGAATTCCGAAGTCTACACCGAAAAGACGACTGCGCTGCCCTTGCCGGACTTCGATGGAATGCCGCTGGACCGCTACTTCGTGCCGGAGCTGATCATTCCCTACCTGGCGACGCGCGGCTGCTACTGGGGCCGCTGCACGTTCTGCGACCATGGCCAGGGCTACTTCGATCAGTATCGGGGCGTTCCGGTACAACAAGTCGTCGAACAGATTAAGGCGTTGCGGGACAAGTATCAGTGCCGCCATTTTCTCTTCTCTGACGAATCCTATCCGCCGGCGCTGTTCAAGAAGGTATCGCAGTTGCTAGTCGATCAAAACGTCGGGATCAAATGGACGACGTTGATCCGGTTTGAAGAAACGCTTCAAGACCAGGAGACCTGGGATCTCGCGGCGAAGGCCGGCTGTTGCACCCTCTATTATGGGATGGAGTCGGCGAGCGAGCGGGTGCTGAACCTCATGGACAAGCATGCGAAGAAAAGTGTGATCCAGAGGAATCTGCATATGGCGGCGAAGTCGGGAATTTGGAACCATGTGATGGCTTTCTATGGATTCCCCGGCGAAACGCTTGATGAAGCGTTGGAAACCCGTCAGTTCGTCCTTGAGAACCAGCCGGTGATTCACTCGATGGAGCTGTTCTACTTTGTGGCCTATCGCCATACGCCGATGGTGCGCAATCCGGAGAAGTTCGGCATTACGATTCACAAACAA
>JANNIV010000270.1:0-2403 GCA_031405355.1 Nitrospira sp. | reverse complement strand
CAGCCTATCTTGTTCATTTGGTCTATTCGGTCTGTCTCGTGTGTTTGGTTGAACGAAATGAACCAGACAGACCAGGCGCTTGATTTTTCTCTGACGATCCTGTAACAGTGCCTCGCTCTTCTTGCCGTGAACCGTGCCGAGGTAGCTCAGTTGGTAGAGCACAGCCCTGAAAAGGCTGGTGTCGACAGTTCAATTCTGTCCCTCGGCACCATTCCACACTTTCCATTATAGATTGATTACCAACCGGCCCGAACGTTCGTGCGAGCGAATGGGCTCTGGGTCATTTCCCCTTGGGAAGTCGCGAGAAGTAGAATGTGGCGATGGCCACGGTCGCCGCAACATTAAGAGATTCTACGTCGCGGCTGAGGGGGATGGTGAATCGAGTGGTGGCCTGCTTGCGGATCTGAGCTGACAAACCGCGACTTTCATTACCGACAGCAAGCACAAGTTTCCGTGGCACCTGGTGAATCTCGTCGATTGGAACGGTCCCGTCCCCTGTCACTTCTGCTGCAAAGATCCGGCAGCCTTGCCGGATCAACCCAGACACATCCTTGGAGGCAAAGATCGGCAGCGCGAGCAACACACCGCTCGTCGCACGAACCACTTTGGGGTGATAGACATCGGCCGATTCCGGCGTGAGCCACAGGGCGCTCGCATTGAGAGCTGCCGCCGTTCGGATAATGGCTCCAACATTGGCGGGATCTTGTAGCTGCTCTCCAAAAATCCCCAAGACAGTCGGCTGTCTAAGCACCGCTCCTTCATCCCATGTCCGTTGCCGCACCACAGCGAGGATGCCCGGCGGCGCGTCCAGATCAGACAATTTTGAGAACTGGAGGTCAGGACAGGAATACTGTTGCGCTGAAGAGGCTAGTCGAGCCAGTCTGTCGCCCTGCCCCTCTTTCGGCAGATAACCGTGGGCAGTGACAATCGTGAGAATCTGTTCAGGATACCGAGTCAGGAGATCTCGAACTGCGTGGGCGCCTTCGACCACGAAGGCGCCATCTTGTGCTCGTACGCGTCTATCAAGGAGAAGTTCACGAATGTGCGCCCCTTGCGAGCGCGTCAGGAGGGGGAGTGAGGCAGCCACGCTAGTGGATCATAAGTAAACAGAACGTATCAGCGACGTTTCCGACCGGATGCAGCTTCAGCAGCACGAATCCGTTGAGCCCGCACCTTCGCTCGTTTGAGTGCCGTCAACTTCCCTCTGGTCCGATCTTGCTCGTGTTGAAGCATGTCGAACTGAGACTTGAGATGGAGCTTTTCCCGTTTGTGGAGTGTGGCACATTCTTCATGAGAGAGCTGGATCCAATCTCCACAAGTCCGAGCCCGCTTAATCCGCTGTTCCAACGACTCCCGCAACTGTTTGGAACGCATGGTTAAAAGCGATTTCAAGGCGTCCTTGCGCCGCTGAACTTCTTCTTCTTCTGCGATAATGCCACGAATATCTGTCCCTAACATAATGCGCCTCCTCACTGAATCGAGAATGAACTAGGCACCACAGTATACTCGATTTCATTGCTCATCTTCCAGTGAGGATAATTACTCATAAGTCATTGTATAGTAATGAAATTTACGCGATGGCCTATCGAGGAGCGGTTGCGAAGACAGTCCCAATTCAGTATTATCGCGCCATGGCGCTCGGACAACAGATTCAGGCTTGGCGTATCTCCCGATGCCAGTCGGTCGACGACTTGGCAAGCGAGTCGGGACTTCTACCGCATGTTTTGGATCAAATTGAATCGGAAGAGCTCGATCCCTCTGCCTCGCTGCTCGAAGCGCTCGCTGCCGCGATGAAGATACCCCCTGCCTGGCTCTTTAGCCATCCAACATCATTTCGTACCTTGTTTGACGATCCAGAGAACGAGACATATTCCACCCAGAAAAGCCCCGATCCTGTCACAGAACGAATTCTCGCCGGATCACGGATGGATCGTTCGCTCTACGTTCTGCTGACCGCTATCATACAAAGCGGCGAACCGAAGTTGCTCCGTGCAGCGGAAGTAAATCTGCGTAGCCTCGTCAAACAAGCCAAACAGGCGACAGTTCCTTGGCAGAATCGCCCGTCGGGCCACTTCGAACCACCGAACGACTAACGTCGGACGCTGAAAAAAGCCGCCAGCAGAAGAAGCCCGTTATTTGGTTTGTCTTGTTTGTTTGGTTGAACAAAACAGACCAGATGAATCAAATAAACAAAACAAACCAGTTTGAGCGTCCTCCATACAAGCGAGGATCCGATCGTACCGACCTCACGATCATAATATCTGCAGGATGAAACATTTCAAGTAGCGCGTTTCTGGCATGGTGGCGAGGATGGGATGGTCACTGGCCTGCCCACGCTGTTCAAGCAGGCGAACTTGCCGCTTCGCATCCCGTGCGGCAAGGCGGATACCGGTCCATAATTCC
>JANNIV010000269.1:0-7315 GCA_031405355.1 Nitrospira sp. | reverse complement strand
AGACTGTAGCTGCGCGTGATTTCCGATGCCCCCTGCGTCGCAATCGGGAAAGTCATGCCTGCCGTTATTCCTGCGAGATCTTGCTGGTTGAGATCATTCACCGGCACCGCCAGCACCGCGACATTACCGTCGCGCAGGGTGGCGTAGGCCTGCCGTAACAGATCGAGTCGCGCGCGCGACTCAGGCCACGAAAACAGAACCAACAGGACCGCTTTCTGCCGACGGAAGTCCTTTAAGGTGCCGCTCGAATCATCATGCGCGGAATAGGAGAAGTTCTGTGGGGCCATATAGGGCTGATTGGGGGCGACGTAGGGGTTGATGAGTCTCGCCTGATAGCCGCGGGATGTGGCATGGAGAAAGTTTACGACATCCCAGCGATCCTCTTCCGAGAGCTTGTCGGCAAACGCCGGCATGCCAGTACCGGGAATACCGTAGGTCAGCCAGTGAAAAAAATCGCCGGCGGTATGTTTGGCTGTGTGCGGCTCCGTAAGCAGATCTACCGGTGGTATAGGGAAGGTCTTGGCTAGATCGCCATTGCCCTTGGCTTGGGGTCCGTGGCAGAGCACGCAATTTGCCGCAAATATGGTCGCACCGTTGGCAACGGAAATGGCATCGAACGGGACCGGCGTCTTGCGGTAGGTTTCTGGAAAGGCCTGAGTGGCAAGGGGAGGCAGCGCCGCAACCAGCGCACAGGCCGCGAGCAGGGCTGGGATGGCAATGCGCCACTTTGTCTCCCAGTGTTTGGCTCGACCGATGGCAATCGCTCCAACTGCCAGGATAAGCAATACGACTCCTATCCCTGCGCCGATCATCATGCCCAACCCGCCCCAGGTGGCGTCGATGGAGAAGCGGAATGGATAGGGCCAGTCTTCAATGACAGCATGTTTCGCCGGCACGGCGTTGGCCAGCATTGTCGCGACCAGCACCATCGCCAACGCGATCATGAATTCGACGGTGACCCACTTTCGAAGTCCACTTCCGCCGGCTGCAGCCACTTCCGCGTTCTTGTCGAGTGACGGAATCCAGATGTGGCGCGCGCACGCGGCAAGTACGAGAATCACCGCAAGCAGTGCAAGCTTTGTATTGAGAAACCAGCCCCAGCTCGTCGCGGCCAGTGCGGCATAGCTCGTGTCCACCATGTCATTCGCAACGATGGTGCCGGTGGCCACGACAGCGACCATCACAGGCAGCGCTATGGCAGAGAAACGCTTTAGGGTTTGGATGTCGAACCGATCCACTTCCTCGTGTGATCGTTCCCCGGTGGTGGCGAACATTATCGAGAGAACGGCCGGCAGACCTCCTAGCCAGACGCTCGCCAAAACGATATGCAGTGCATAGGGCAGCACCGATATCACGGACAGTTCTCCGGCTGCGGAGTGGCTAGCGAGTGATCCAGCAGCCAACGTGAGCGCGGCAACGGTCGCGCACAGCATATACCGCCAGCGCGCCCAAGGTGAGAAACGAATGTAGAGAGCCACTCCGAACACGAGAAGCGCAAGGGCTGCACGCACTGTCCAGATGAGTCCTATGCGGGTTTTTTGTAAGAGTTCTAACCAGGCTCCCGGGCGCCAAGCATTTTCAGCCATGCCCGTGGCCTGTGCAGTAGTCGTGGCCAGCAAGCCCAGTAACCCCAGCAGAAGCGTGACCGAAAGCCACGGTAACGCCCGCGCCAGACGGGCCAGCCATGGGGCGTCGAGTGTTGTTTTCGAGCGCACGGCAATGGCAAGAAAAACGCAGCTGCCGATCAGGATCATGTTGGACGCAAGCTGCAGCCAGCGGAGCAGCGCGCCGATGATCTCGATCATTTCTTTTGCACTTTGCCCTTTACAGTGAAGTCGAATGACGACTCCACCACGTGACCGTCTACCGACAGGACTCGAAACTTCACTGAATACTTTCCGGGCGTCAGCTCCGGCAGCGGCAGGACGATAGACTTTGGGTCATCCGGAGCAAGCTGGGGCTTGATCTCGGTGACGGGATGCTTCTCAGCGTCGAGCACAATAAGCGACGCGTACTCGCCTTCGAGTTCTTCGTTGAACCAGAGTTTTACTTGTGGTGGTGTCTTGGCGAGGACAGCCCGGCGCGGCGGCTCTGCCTTGACCAGCATCGAATGCGCCAGCGCTGGGGCGACATGCAGGCACGTCATCATCGCCATTGCCGCGCCTGCCACGACGAGCTTGAGTGCGTAAGCTGCCCGTGATTCCATCGGACCTCCTGTTAGTCCCGGATTGCTGCTACGAAACGGTGCTAAGAGCGGTTTTACGACGTCCGCGCAGGAAAAAGAAGATTGCCGCTCCAACGGCAATCACTGCGAGCGGGACTATGACCATGATGTAGTGCATGAAGTGCGAAACCACTCCCGATTCTCCTACCGAAATCGGGAATCGCGCGACATGTTCCTCCTTGCCGCCAACGGTGATGATACCGATGAATTTGCCGGGCTGGTTGAAGCTATGTTCAAAATTGATGAACCCCCCCGTGTAGACTTTGGCCGGTAGGTGAACGATTGTGATGGCCTGAAGATCCTGCTCCGAACCCGTATCCTTGATGACCCGGACCTCGATGGGTAACGAGCGGAGTTCCCCTTCGATGAAGTCGAGCACCACTACCGTGCGTCCGGTCGACGGAATATCCCCGCAGAGCTCCTGCCGATCTGAGAGGTCAGGCTGATACTCGGTAAGGTGCATGCCGTAGGGTCCGAACTTGAGTATGCAGAAGTTTTTGTCCAATTCGTGAAAGTGCTGGGCCTGAGCGGAGAGTGGGCCACCGAGCGCCAGCATCAAGAAACACATGACCGCTGATTTCAGAAATTGCAATGACATCGTCAGTATCCTCATCATTTTATCTATCTTAGACAGCTCAATTTCCTCGTTGAGCCAGAGTTGCGCCCACGCTTTGGACCGGAGGGCTGTCCGCCTACGAAACGGGACTGCTCGACGTTTTCCCACGCCCGCGCATGGCAAAGACGATCACTCCGATAACCGCAACCCCTGCGAGCGCAATTAACATATAGGAGGGGGGCAACCATATTTTTGTTTCCCCTACCGAGAAGGGGAATCGCGATACAAGCTGCTGCTTGTCGCCCACCATGACCAGCCCGACGAATTTACCTGGCTTGTCGAAGTTATGTTCGAAATTAACCGAGCCGGCGGGGTAGACCTTGGGCGGCAGGTGCAGGACCGTGATGGCCTGAAGATCCTGCTCAGAGCCTGTATCCTTGATGATCCGAACTTCGGTAGGCAACGGGCGGAGCGCATCCTCCATGTAATCAAGCACGACAACCGTGCGGCCGGTCGCCGGAATATCTTCGCAGAATTCCTTATTGCGTGTGTTGTCGGGCTGATAGCCGGTAAAGTGCATGTTGTAGGGGCCGATCGTGAGCCTGCACATGTCTTCTGCCAGTGCCAGTCCTCCATGAGCCTGGGCTTGGGTGGAGAAGAATGGTGTCCCGATTGCCAGCATCAAGACGCACAAGCCGATAGGCCTCAACCATTGCACAACCATTGTCAGTATCCTCCCTCTCGAATGTTGAATCATAGGCTCGTGGGCCGGAGCGCCCGGTTTTCTAAGAACGGCGGACTGCCCACCAATTCCGCAGCCATTTCGATCGTATGAGTATGTATCCAATCAATGCAACTACCAGAACTGCTATTGCCGGTACGGTCATGGTACGCATCAGCTTCTGGTAATCGATCATGTGTACCCGCAATAGATATTGGGGCCGCCGCATCAGATTCTGTTTCTCCGCCGCAATGGTGACAGTATAGAGACCCTCGGCAAGACGGACTTCGCCCCGGAGCACTCCATCCGGGTGGGTGGTCGGACGAATATCTGCCACGATCTGATCTTCAGACTCATTGGAGCCGTTCCCCTTCATGATCCGCATTCCGACCGGCTCGTTGCGCAAGGCCGGATCCACGAGGTCTACGACGAGGAAGGTGTCGCCTTCCTTGGGAATGTCCGTGCAGTATTGATCCCTCAGCTCGTATTGCGGCTGATAGGCGCTGAAATGGATCACGCGCTCACCTACCCGACGCAAGCAGGGATCATCTTCCCCGCTTACTGAGCCATGTGCAGCGGCGTCGCCGGGGTGGTACAGTGCGGCAACAAGAATGAGCACTGTTGCTGCTGCCCGTGTCACTTGCCTTACCATAATATGCCGGACCCTCCTGTTATGGATCTTACAACGCTCTGATATTTCATGCGGCCATACGATCTCACCGAACTAATGACGTGAATTAGCGACATGCCATATCAGCCGTAGCACTATGATGCCACTAAGACAGGGCAAGATTCTAGTCCCCTCCCCCCCGTGCAAGGCAAACGAAAAACCGAACATGGTTTCTGTCCCCAGCCATCTTTGACTTGCCAGTATCGGATGGGCGACAATCGCGAAGCTGGCCGGTGGCCCTGTTATGAGTCCCCAAGGTGCTACAGTGACATCGGCCTTTGGGTTGGCTTACCGCTTCAGCGGCAGTTGCAACTTTGGGGACGTCAGACGGTGCCGGTAACAGGCTCACAAACAGTAGAATTCATGAAGGCGCGACGCTGCCGTACTACTTTTCCTTCGATCTCAGTGGGGTTTCTCCTAATATGTTCCAAACCGTTGCACTGAGCGGTAGCCGCGGGGAACGACAGTTGTTCTCCGACGTCAGCGTGACGGTCAAGCCTGGAACTCT
Organism: Nitrospira sp.; assembly: GCA_031405355.1. Classification (GTDB taxonomy): domain Bacteria; phylum Nitrospirota; class Nitrospiria; order Nitrospirales; family Nitrospiraceae; genus Palsa-1315. The sequence goes on along the minus strand of JANNIV010000269.1, from coordinate 2,636 downwards.
GCTGGCTGTGGTCGGCGAGAACGGCAGTGGAAAAACCAGCTTTCTCCGTATGCTATGCGGTCTGTTGTCTCCGGATGGAGGCACAATCCTCTGGCAGGGGAAAGACATCCGTCGGCTCAAGGAACTCTATAGCGCACAGCTGACCTATGTCGGGCATCTCAACGGAATCAAGGATGAGCTAACCCCGGTCGAAAATCTTACGGTCTCCGCCTGCCTCGCCGGCGATGAAAGTTCCGGCGCAATCGTGCAAAAAGCATTGGAGGCCGTTGGCCTCGTACGGCCGGTTCATCGCTTACCGACGAGGGTGCTGTCGCAAGGACAAAAGCGTCGTGTGTCGCTGGCGCGTCTCTGGCTTTCTACACGTCCGTTATGGCTCTTGGATGAGCCATTCGCGTCACTCGATGCTGCGGCCACAGGTTATTTGACCCAGCGCCTGCATGCGCATCTGAATAATGGCGGCATGGTGGTCGTCGCCACGCACCAGGAGATTGCTATCCCGGCTGATTCTATCCAGCATCTGAGGCTGACTCGATGAGCCAGCCCAGCATGAGTGAGGCGTTGCGCGGGGTCGTCCGGCGGGATCTTCTGCTGGCCATGCGGCATCGTTCGGATGTGGCGATGTCGGTTTTTTTCGTCGTCATCGTCGCGAGCCTCTTTCCGTTGGGGGTCGGGCCGGAGCCGGCGGTTCTGAGGGTGATCGCTTCCGGCGTGCTCTGGGTCACGGCCCTGCTGGCCTGTCTGTTATCACTCGGGCGTCTCTTTACAGCCGATTATCTTGATGGTGTATTGGAACAGACGCTCTTGATCCCTCAGCCTTTGGCGGTGCTGGTTGTTGGTAAGGTGTTCTCTCACTGGGTGATCTCGGGTCTGCCGGTGGTCCTGCTCTCGCCTCTTCTCGGCTTGCAGTTCGGCCTGAGCGGGGACTCGTTATGGGTGCTCACGTTATCGCTCTTGCTTGGTACGCCGACGTTGAGTATGATTGGAGCGATAGGCGCTGCGTTAACTCTTGGGTTGCGCGGGAGTGGCTTGCTAGTCGCACTGCTCGTGCTGCCCCTTTTCATTCCGGTGCTGATCTTTGGGGCCGGTGCCGTCACGAATAGTTTGGCCGGAATCGGCTGCGAAGCAAATCTGTCGTTACTCGGAGCCTGCTTCCTGTTCTCATTTGCGTTTGCACCATGGGCCACTGCTGTTGCATTACGCATTGCATTGGAATAAGGAATCTAGAGGGGTGCCACAGGTATGAACTGGTTGAAGTATTCATCGCCGCAGGCCTTATACCCGTTAGCCGGGCGGCTGATTCCGTGGTTTGCTGCCTTTGCGCTGGGGTTGATCGGGGTCGGCCTGTACGTGGGATTTTTCGTGGCGCCGACCGATGTGACGCAAGGCGATGCCTATCGCATTATTTTCGTGCATGTGCCGGCAGCCTGGATGTCCATGTTTCTCTACGTCATCATGGCTATCTGGGCCGGTCTCGGATTGGGGCTCAATGCGCGCCCCTCGTTCATGATGGCGCAGGCCATCGCTCCCACCGGGGCGCTGTTTACGTTCCTTGCGCTGTTTACGGGGTCGATGTGGGGTAAACCCACGTGGGGAGCCTGGTGGGTGTGGGATGCTCGGTTGACGTCGGAGTTGATTTTACTGTTTCAATATATCGGGATCATCCTGCTGCGCTCATCGATCGACGACCTGCGCCGCGCGGATCGCGCGAGCGCCGTCTTGGCGCTTGTGGGGGTGATCAATGTCCCGATCATCTATTTTTCCGTGCGTTGGTGGAACACGTTGCATCAAGGAGCCTCGGTCAGCATCACAGCGGCGCCGACGATGGCGGGGACAATGGTAACGGCGATGTTGGTGATGATGGTCGGCTTCTGGATGTACAGCATCGCGGTGACCTTGGCCCGTATGCGGTGCGTGATTGTCGAACGGGAGCGACAGCCGTCGTGGGGCAAGCAGGCGTCGATGCCGGATATCGTGGAGGTGCGCTGATGCAGTGGGGGAGCCTGGCAGAGTTTTTTGCGATGGGCGGGTACGGCCTCTACGTGTGGCCCTCGTTTGGCGTCACGGCCCTGTGCATGGGCGGGGAAGTTCTCGCGGTGTGGCGGCGGCATGCGGCAGCGGCAGGGAGCCGTGATGAGTCGTAGGAGGAATCGAAGACGATGACACCTCGAAAGAAGCGGTTTGCCCTGATCGGTTTGGGGCTAGGTGCGTTGGCTGTGGCGGCATTCTTGGTGTTGAATGCGTTCCAGAGCAATCTCGTGTTCTTTTATACGCCGACGCAGGCGGCCAATGGGGACGTGCCTCAGGGGCGCAGCTTCCGCATCGGCGGAATGGTCGAAGCCGGAAGTCTCACCCGCGAAGGCGATGGACTGACTGTGCATTTTATCGTGACTGACATGGCGAAACGAGTGCCGGTGACCTTTAAGGGGATACTCCCGGACCTTTTCAAGGAAGGGAAGGGTGTCGTGGCCCAGGGTCAACTCGCTGCCAATGGAGCATTCCTGGCGAGTGAGGTGCTGGCGAAGCACGATGAAAACTATATGCCGCCGGAAGCGGCGGACGCGCTCGCCAAGGCCAAGACCGCAGGGGCCCAGAGCAGCGGCACCCTGGTCGTCAATCCACGTTAGGAGCCTACATGA
>JANNIV010000268.1:0-5429 GCA_031405355.1 Nitrospira sp. | reverse complement strand
CGACGCGCGCAGTTGGGATCATCCCACCCACCCCACTCAAGTGACTGCTCGCTGCGGCCTTGTTTGGGAAAAGGCGCGTCTCGGCGCGCCGGGGTTGGGCGGGTGAGAAGGTCGGCCCTTTTGAACATCCTGTGTTGTATTGCCCCTGTTGCCTAGGACGTACCACTCAGTAAGACGCTGGGTGACTACAGAGTTTTTCAGCAGCCTATCAGAGAGTCCCTCACCATGGCACCTCGCGCGATCATCACCGGGGCGGCGGGATTGATCGGGCAGTATCTTGTCAACACCGCTCCTCGATGGGCTTCCAGTTGGGACGTACAGGGACTGTCCCGCGCGGAGCTTGAACTGACCGAGAAATCGCATCTAGAAGCGCGGATTCATGCGCTGAAGCCCGACCTCCTCATCCATTGTGCTGCGCTCAGCCGAACCAAAGACTGCGAGCAAAATCCAGATGAAGCCCGCCGCGTCAATGTGGAGGTCACTGCGCACCTCGCGCAGCTGTCCCGGGACATTCCCTTCATCTTCCTGTCCAGCGGAGAAGTCTTCGACGGGAAGACCGGCTGGTACGGCGAGACGGATGAGCCGAACCCGATCAACGTGTATGGCAAGACCAAGCTGGAAGCTGAGCAGGCCGTCTTGCAGAATCCCAGACATACAGTCGTTCGGATCGTCCTGACGGCTGGGACTTCACAGAATGGCGATCGAAGCTTTGTGGAAGACATGTGCCGAACCGCTAAGGCTGGCAGGGACGTGACGCTCTATGCCGACGAGTTTCGCTGCCCGCTTCCTGCTGGTGTGATCGCACGAACCATTTGGGAACTCGTCAATCGTAAGTAGCCGGGTCTCTATCACCTGGGCGGGAGCGAGCGGCTCTCGCGTTGGGAAATCGGTGAAGCCTTGCTGCCTTGGTATCCGGAATTGAAAGGTCGGCTGATACAAGGCTCGGCACGGAACCATATCGGGAGTCCCCGGCCCGCAGACCTGTCGCTCCGCTGCGACAAGATCCAAAGTCTCCTGTCGTTTCGCATTCCGGGGTTTCGTGAATGGCTCGCCGGGCGTCCGCGCCGAGGAGCCGACCTGTGGGATTACCTCGATGGAAGTTGGTAAAACGCAGGGGACTAGCGGGAATGGCGCGACAGCCTCGACTAGAAGTTCAAAAAACTCGAACTTCGTACCTCGAACCGTCATGAAAATGCGGGCTAGGGGGCCTGCTTGAGAGCGGCGAGGCGCGCTTGGGCCGTGGTTGCTTCTTTGCTAGCGGGATAGAGACGGATCACGTCTTCGTACAACTGCTTTGCGTGCGGCAGGTTCATCTGGCGCTCTTCGAACTGGGCGGTCTCGAGTAACTCCTTGGCCTTGTCTCCGGAACAACTCAGTAGAACAACACAGCAGAGGGCACAGAGCATGAGTCGTGTCGTCATCCTGATCGTCCTTTCTGGAAGCATCCTACTTGTCTGACGCCTTGCTGTCTACCTGACCAGCTTGTAGTCCGACCGAATCGATGCCGTAACGCGGGGCGGCGATACCTTCGCTCCGACAGTGCGGGCATCGGCTTGGGCTTGTGAGACGCCTGCGGTCACGAAAGACAAAGTCACAGTCCTGACAGCGTGCCGGGTCCAGGATGAATCGCTGGGTTTTGTCCCGCGCGATCGATTTCACCACATGTACGAGATGATCCTCAACCTGCCGCTCGGGAATGCCCAGCATCTGAGCCAACTGGTAAGAGGATAGCCTGGTGCCCGTGATCAAGTCGATGATCCGTTGACGCGGCGTCCGTTCGGGAGGCATCATGGCTGGTCATCGTAGGGGGCAGGCCCAAAAAAATCCAGGCCCTAAGCCCCTAATTTCGTTGTTGCTGATGAGGAAAATACTCCCTAGAATCCCCCCTATACATTGATCGCGAGGCTTTCATGCGATATATCGTCGTTGCCGCACTTCTTAGCCTTCCTCTTACCGCCTACGCGGGCAACATCAAAGACACCGATCTCATTACCAGCAACACCTTCTTTCTACCGCCTAGCACAGCAAACACCGTCTTCATCCAAGCGCGTAATTCATCGGACAACGAGGGCGTATCGCTTACCGACCTCGGTGCTCGCCTGACGGCGAAAGGTTATCAGATCATCCAGGACCCCAGCGTCGCGCACTACATCGTGCTCGCGAACATCGTCTACTGCAATATCACCAAGCCAGAGATGCCGGTGGAAAATATCGTGGCCGGCGGTTATGGTTCGGGAATTGGTTCGTCGATCATGGGCGGCCTGCATGGTATGACCGGCATGGCCAGTATGGCGGGCCCCCAAGGTGCGATTGTCGGTACCGTCGCCGACATTGGCCTGAGCGCCATTGAAGGAATCGGTAGTGCAGTCGGCAGTCTCTTCAGCGGACCCTCAACGCCCAAAATGCATGATGATGTGAACTATGCCTGTGTTGCAGATCTGCAGATTACGGAACAGGGCGCGACCGCGGCAGCGCTTCCTGCCGGAAAACCGGGAAGCGGCGTGCAACCAGGTGTCTATCAGACTCGCCTTGCTGCCGACGTGCATCAGAAGAAGCTCGACGAAGCTGAAGCTACGCCGCTGTTGCAACAGCGGCTGAGTGCCTCCGTGGCAGGAAATTTTTGATGAACACCGTATTTGGTCGCCTTACCCCTCACCCCTTACCGCTCACGGTCTTGTTGTTGCTCATCACCCTGACGACCGGCTGCTCCAACATCATTCGCTCTGGCCTGATGAACAGCAATACGGTGTTCCTCGATCCCAGCATGAATCGCACAGCCTATCTCCAACTACGGAATATTTCTGAGAATCAAAACATCACACTCACAGGTGTTCAGACCAAACTTATAACCAAGGGCTACCAAATCACCAAAGATCCTGAACAGGCGAACTATTGGATCCAAGCCAAGGTCGTGTATTGCCATAAGGGCGCCGAGGGCGTCACGCCGGAATCTGTTGCGAAGGCGAACTTCGGCGCTGGTGTCAGCAGTGGGGGAACCGCGATGGCTTCCGCTAGTTCGATGGGCGGCGATCAAACAGGCAGAATGATGCCAGGCGGCATGCCGTTGGGGGGGATGACGGGCATGGGTGCGATGCCCATGGGTGGCGGGATGCCCGACATGAACGCCATGATGGCTCAGGCCATGGCCATGAGCGGCGGGCGAGGAGGCTTCCCCGGTATGCAGATGCAACAGGCTCCGAAAGAAGAGGGCGTCACCTACCTTTGTGTGGCTGACGTGCAGATTACCGATCGCAAGATGGGCAAGCCATTAGGCCGGCCTATGGCAGGGCAAGAAACGGCTGGACCTAAAGTGCAACAGATGCGAATGGTGGGTCACGTCCGGCAGAAAGACCTCGATATCCCTGAAGCCACTCCGATCATTCAAGAAAAGATCTCGATCGGTATTGCCGGATTGTTCTAGCAGGTCCTCACTCGCGTCATGTCCTTTCGGATCCGCTGCGATCTTCCCCGTGATCCTGTTATACTAGCCCCGTTCGAAACTTGTTCACTCCTCACAAAGGCAGTCACGCGATGAGCGCTCCCAATTGGGATGAACTCGCCGAACTCGCGCTGAAGCGCGTGGTGGCCTCCGGGGCCGAGTACGGCGATATCCGCCTCCTCGATAGTACGACTCAGACTATTCGCGGCGAAGATCGCCGGATCGACTTCATTCGCGAGGCGCAGGACAAAGGGTTCGGGATCCGTGTCCTCTATCACGGCGCCTGGGGTTTTGCCGCCAGTTCGGTGCTGTCGTTGGAAGAGGTTCCGCGTGTGGCTGAATTGGCGATCGAGATCGCGAAAGGCTCTGCGTCTGTCGCGAGTGAAAAGGTGAAGCTTGCCGATGAGCCGGTCCATCGAGACCGGGTCGTCACCGCGCAGCGGATCGATCCCTTTGCCGTCGCGCTCGAAAGAAAAACCGCGCTGCTACTCGAGACGATGGAATATGTCCATCGGCAGCCTGGCATCGTGCGGAGCAGCGCGAGCCTGTGGGCCCGTCAGGACCGCAAACTCTTTGTGTCGACCGAAGGGTCACATCTGGAGTTCGACCTCCTGGCCGTGAGCGGAGATTTCGATGCCACGGCGGTCCATGACGGGCGGTTCGCTTCGCGGAGCTTCAATACGCCGCATCTTCGGATGGGTTATGAATTGATCGAGGACGCAAATTTTCTGGCCGAGGCTCCGCGCATCGCGTCTCAGGCCGTCGAGAAAGTGAAGGCGCCCACCACCGAGCCGGGCCTGTACGATCTCGTCCTCGATCCTGAACATCTGTCGCTCACGATGCATGAGTCTTGTGGCCATCCGAGCGAGCTCGACCGCACGCTCGGGTACGAGGCCAACTATGCCGGCACCAGCTTTCTCACAACCGACAAACGAGGCGCCTTTCGCTACGGCTCTCCGCACGTGAGTCTTGTGGCTGACAACTGTGAACCGGAGACCCTCGCCGCGACCGGTTACGACGACGATGGCGTCGCCTGCCAGCAATGGGACATCGTGCGCGATGGGGTCTTCGTCGGCTATTGCACGAACCGCGAAGTCGCGCCGAAAGTCGGTGAGAGTCGCTCGCGCGGGTCCAACCGGGCAGACAGCTGGGGTAGTGTTCCGATCGTCCGTATCGCGAACATCGGCCTTGAACCGGGCGCTGCCACCCTCGACGAGCTGCTGGCCGATGTCAAGCGGGGCATCTACATTGAAGGCCACGGATCCTACAGCATCGATCAACGACGGTATAACTTCCAGTTTGGCGGAGACGCGTTCTGGATGATCGAGAATGGCAAGCGCACCCACATGGTTCGCGATGTCGTCTACCATGGGATAACGCCGGAGTTCTGGGGCAGCTGCGACGGAGTCGCGGATCGGTCGCACCGCCGCCGGTACGGATTTATCACGTGCGGCAAGGGTCAGCCTGCCCAGTCTGGCTGGATGACCCACGCGGCCTCCCATGCGCGGTTCCGCAACGTCAACGTCATCGGAGGGCAGGCCGGATCATGAGTGCGACCGGTCACAAAACCTGGCCGAAGCTGACAAGCCGGGAGGAGTTCCGGTTTCTCGCAGACCTGGTCCTCAAACATTCGACCGGCGACCACACGCTGGTGTCGTTGCACGATCAGCAGAGCGGGACGACGCGATTTGCGAACGATCAGATTGTTCAGAACGTCGACACGAGGCGCGGGTCTTTGAATGTGACGGTCGCCCTCGGGCTGCGTCACGGCACCGCCGGCACGACGGACTTTACCGCGGGATCGGTGCAAGAGACGGTGGCCAGAGCCGCGCAGATTGCGCGTTTGTCGCCGGACGATCTGGAATACCTCCCGCCGGTGGAGCCACAGCAATATCTGACGACTCCTACCACGCGATCCGAAACTGCCGTGGCAGGGCCGGCCCGTCGGCTGGAATATACGAACGAGGCGATCGGGCAATGCCGGATGGAA
>JANNIV010000267.1:0-2498 GCA_031405355.1 Nitrospira sp. | reverse complement strand
TGCTTCAGTAGCTGGCCAACGTGCCGACGGAGTGAGGGACGAGGGAGGGTCCCACTTAACACATGGTCCGCTCGCTGAATCTTCTTTACCAAGGGCATTTGGCTGCGGATGCGGCGGATGGTTTCAGCGAGGGAGAGGCCGTTTCTTTTCTTGAGGCGCGCGATTTGTGTTTCGCGGTCTGCGGTGACGACGATGGTGAGGTCAACTCGCTTGTCGATACCAGCCTCGAACAAGAGCGGCACGTCGTAAATCACTACGGCTTTTGGATCTGTTCGAGCGGCCTGGTTTGTCAGTCTGGCCTGCTCGCGGGCGACGCGGGGGTGGATGATGCGTTCGAGTTGCCGGCGTTTTATTGGATTGCGGAAGACGATGCTCCCAAGGGCTTGCCGGTTAAGCGAGCGGTCCTGGCTGAGTACTGTCTTCCCGAAGAGTTCGACGATCTCCCGCCAGGCAGGCTTGCCTGGCTTCACGACAACGCGGGCCAGTTCGTCGGCATCGATGACGACCGCACCGCATTGCTTGAACATCTTGGCGACGGTACTCTTGCCGGTGGCGACGCCGCCTGTGAGGCCGACCAAAATCATTGTCGCTGAGCATAGCATGCGAGTTGCCACCTCACAACCAACGTCGTTTGACTTCTCACGGCGCAGGCTTGTATGAGTTTGTGCATGATGAAACGGGTGATGATTTTATGTTTTGTTGCGGCGATCGGGTTCTGGGGCTTCGGCCAGGTGTGGGCTGATGAAGGGCAGCTACTCGGTCCTCGCACCATCGTGGTTGCGCTGGATGGAACCGGAGACTATGTTTCTCTTCAGGAAGCGGTCGATGCCGCGAAGAAAGGCGACACCGTCTTCGTCAAGGCAGGCCAATATCCTCAGGACGTGACCATTCACAGTAAAGAGAAGATCAAGTTCGTCGGGGCGGGAGTGGATCAGGTGACGATTCTTGGGCGCGATATTGTGGTGGGTGCTCTCCATGTGGGCAAGTGGCCCTATGGGGCGACGGACATTGAAATCAGCGATATGACCATCAATGACCGAGGGGGGCATGCTGTCGGTCTCTTCAACGGGCAAGGGATTGTCCTTCGCCGGATCAAGATCAATGGCATGTTGTTTAGCCAGCAAGTCCAGGGAGTGCGGATAGAGGATTGTGTCATCGGGGGGAGCGAAACGACCGGCGCTCAGTTTGCCGACTCGGAAGCCGCCCTCATCGGGAATGTTATCCATGATAACGATCATGGTGTCTCGATTGCCGGTAAATCAAACGTGCGGTTGGAACGGAACGTGATTACGCGGAGCCTTTTTGAAGCGGTGGTGGTCAGCGGCCAAGCCCATGCTGCGATCGTGAGCAATACCTTGGTCAAGAATGGCGGTGGAGCAGCGTTTCTCGGGCAGTCCCGGAGCGATGTCAGCGGCAACGTAGTCGGGCTGAATCGAGTGGGTTTTCTGATCGCCCCATCCAGTCAGGTCACCACCTCTTTCAATGCGTTCTACAACAGCGATGGGGATTATTTTCGAGAAGGTAATCCGAACCAACCGGCCCCGGAACTGAAGGTCCAGTCAGATATTACCGGGGACCCACACTTTGTTGACCCAGTGCATGACGATTTTCGCCTAGGTCCTGACACGCAACTTCTCAAAATCGGCCGGTTCCCATACCTCGGCGCCCTTGCTCCTGCCTCAACCGCCGCACGTCGATCGACTAAAAAATAGTTTTTAATCAATACGATAGCCAGTTTAACCGGGGCGCAAACTTCCATGTGCTATGCTTCCTGTACGCCGTAAGAAGACAGGTGATGAATCTCTGGCGTAGGTATTGCTGATCCACTGTCAGAGAAAGAGGAGACAACTGTGGCAAGTTACCGACAAGAGCTGGAAAAATGTGGACCCGACGGGATTCCGTCGCTCGACGACGTTGAATCAGGCAAGCTGGTCGGCGCCGTCCTTCCCATGTCCGAAAAGGCCCAGATCCAGATGCGGAACAGCATTGAAGTCATCGACTACCTCCTCAATCAAGAACGCGTCGTCTGGAGCTGAGAACCGCTTTCATTATCTCCTCAACCCTCAATCCTAAGCCACCCCCTTGACAGTCCTCTCGCGCCTTCGTACGCTCCTCGTATTACATCTCTTTCTTGTCTAAGGAGACACACCGATGGCATGCGTTCATCTGCGTCATAGTTGTGCTGTGCCTATAGCGTATCGGTTCATGATCGCAACGGCGTTTGTGATGCTGATGTCTTACCCAGTTCTAGCTTCTGACGACCTACCGAAAGAGTCGGTGTTGCCGCTCTCGCTGGCCGGTAAGGCGACCCAAGCATCGTTGGATGCCTGTAACAAGGATGGCTATCGGGTAAGCGTGTCGATCGTGGATCGAGCCGGTGTACTTCGCGCCATGGTTCGAGCCGATGGGGCTGGATCCCATACGGTCGATAGCAGCAGGAAGAAGGCCTATACCGCGGCAAGTCTCCGCCGTTCAACGACCGAGCTGGCTGAGCTGAT
>JANNIV010000266.1:0-62688 GCA_031405355.1 Nitrospira sp. | reverse complement strand
AGGCAAGCGCTGAGGGATTCACAAGAAATGATCTCAATTATGCTGCGGGCTGCTCAAACAGGTCAGCCAACGAGGCCACAAGGAGAGAGAACCCCGAGGCGTACACATTCGGTACGTTGAGGGGTTCGAACGACTGAGAACGAAGTTGGGGGCCTGTTTCAGCAACCTGCTTACTCGCGGACTTGCCCGCTCCCCATGACGATAAACTTGAAGCAGGTCAATTCTTCCAGGCCCATCGGGCCTCGGGCATGGATACGGGATGTGCTGATTCCGATTTCTGCTCCCAGTCCGAACTGGTAGCCATCGTTCAACCTGGTCGAAGCATTCACCAGTACGGCGCTGGCGTCAACTTCGCGCAGAAACCTCATGGCCTTTGGATAGTCGGATGTCACGATGGCTTCCGTATGGCGCGAGCCATACTTGGCAATATGCTCCATCGCTTCATCGACATTCTTGACCACTTTCACAGCGACGGTGAGATCGAGGAATTCTTTTCCGAAATCATCGTCGCTTGCGGCTATAGCCGCCGATGACAGCTGACAGGTTTTCTGGCAGCCGCGGACCTCGACCTTAGCCGCCACCAACTTCTCGATGAAGGGAGCAAGCCAATGACGCGCAATGCCCTGGTGGACTAAGAGGGTCTCCATCGCATTGCAGGTCGACGGACGCTGTACCTTTGCGTTGAAGCAGACCCGCTCCGCCATAGCGGGATCGGCATCAGCATCGACATAAATGTGACAGACGCCGGCATCGTGCCTGACGACGGGGATCGTGGCATGCTCGGTGATGACGCGCATCAGCGATTCGCCGCCGCGCGGGATAATCAAATCGATGTAGCGATCTTGCTTCAGCAAAAGAGGAACCAGCTCACGGTCGGGCCGCGCGATAAAGGTGATCGCTCCGGCCGGGATCCCGGCTTTCTCCGCCGCCTCCGATAGGACCGTGGCAATCGCCGTATTCGAATGGATCGCCTCGCTCCCTCCCCGAAGCACACAGGCGTTCCCGGACTTCAAGCAGAGGGCGGCGGAATCAGCCGTGACGTTCGGACGGGACTCATAAATAATTCCAATGACGCCGATCGGAACCCGCACACGCCCCACCTGCATCCCATTCGGCCTTGTCCACATCTTCGGCATGTCGCCGAGCGGATCAGGAAGCGCAGCCACCTCGCGCAGGCCGGACGCCATCTCGACAATCCTCTTGGCCGTCAGACGCAGCCGATCCGCCATCGCCTTCTTCTCCGGTTCAGTGCCGAAGGCCTCCAGATCCAGTTCATTCGCGGCCAGAAGCGCATCCGTCTGCGCTTCCAGCGCCTCTGCCATCGCGAGAAGGGCCCGGTTCTTCACTGTGGTCGAGAGCGTCGCCAGCCGGCCAGCGGCCCCCTTGGCTCGCGTGACCAGTTCGTGGACATATTCAGGAATCGGGATGGGCGCAACCACTTCCACGCCGACCGATTCAATAGATTCGACTGCCGCTTCCGCCTGGTTACTCTGGTTACTTCGGTCAGATAGCATAAAAAGACCCTTACCTCATGACGTTGGGACGGGAACAGGATACAGCGGGAGTTTCAACGCGGTCAAGGCAGGGAGGAGGGTTGATCTGGTTGATTTGGTTTGTTTGGTTTTTTGGTTGAACGAAACTAACCAGATGAACCAAATCAACCAAACAAACCAGATAGACCAGACAACGGCATTCTTATGCTGCTAGATCACTTTCTTGAAGTAGTCGATCGTGCGTATGAGGGCATCTTCCAACTGTACCTGAGGCTCCCATTTCAGGAGAGTACGAGCCCGACTGATATCGGGGCGTCTGACCTTGGGATCATCGGCGGGCAACGGATGGTAGGTGATGAGGCTTGCTGAGTTGGTGAGTTTCAACACCAATTTTGCGATCTCTAGGACCGTCAGTTCTTGTGGGTTCCCGATATTCACAGGATCGTGCATGCTGGTATCGTTGGCGTCCTTCTTTTGCGTCATGAGGAACTTGCGATCGGTCCGTTGTTCGACTGTCCTATCTGATTCCAGAAGCAGTAACCCGGTGATCCCGCGGACCAAGTCGTCCACGTAGCAGAAACTCCTGGTCTGAGATCCATCGCCGAAGACGCTCAACGGTTTCCCTTGCAGCGCCTGAACGATGAAGGTCGACACGACGCGTCCGTCATTCGGCCTCATGCGCGGCCCGAACGTATTGAAGATGCGAACGATTCTGGTATCGACCGCATGATAGCGATGGTAGGCCATCGTGAGGGCTTCTGCAAAACGCTTGGCCTCGTCGTATACGCCACGGGGGCTGAGGGGGTTGACGTTGCCCCAATAGGATTCAGGCTGAGGATTCACCAACGGGTCCCCATAGACTTCCGACGTGCTGGCCAAGAGAAACCGCGCCCCCTTTGCCTTGGCGAGTCCAAGAACTTTATGCGTGCCTAAGGCGCCAACCTTCAGCGTGGCAATAGGAAATTCGAGGTAGTCTTGCGGGCTCGCAGGCGAGGCGAAATGCATAACCGCGTCCAGCGGACCCTCCACATGCACATAATCGCACACATTGTATTTGACAAAAGAAAATCGCTCCTGCCCGATCAGGTGAGCGATATTCTCGACCCGTCCGGTAAGGAGGTTGTCCATGCAGATCACGGAATGTCCAGACTGCACCAACACATCGGAGAGATGACTTCCAAGAAACCCGGCTCCGCCTGTAATAAGAATACGCATATGATGGATCTTCTTTTACGCTTCTCGCATCGCAAATACCATGAAAATTCTCGGAGTTATTGATGGACCTATTCAAGTAGATAGGCTGGACGTTTGGAAACCCAACGGTCGTAGAAACTGGAAGGCTGTTGAATGGCCCGATTCGTATTTTCCCGCATCATGTATAGCCTGGAGCCTTCAGGTAAACACCTCTTTCCATTGTATATTCACTCGTTCTGTCTCTCCTTCGCCCACATATGATGGAGGTTGAATATCTCAAGCTATTGTTTTGACATATTAATTCAAAATTTCAGAGCCGATCCGTCCCGCGTGAAGCCTGGGCACCCCTTTTGCTCATTCTCTCCACTGGCACAGCACATCAACATCGGTGAGAAGCCTTGAGCGGGAATGCCAGTGATGGCGCAACCCGACTGCCCCTTAGTCCAGCGCCCCACACAGCCAACGGAGCCATAACCGAAAGTGTGACGAAATGTTGACGGTCGACACCTATAATAGTACCGTAACGGGGAACGCTAGCGGAGCCTCGGCTGTCACCCTGCCTGAGACGTACCACCACGGCGGCAGCGGCCTTGCCGGCCTCACCATGTCAACCGTTTCCGGTAGAGTCGTAGGGATGAGATAAGGAACTGGAAGGGCTGACTACAGACAAGCCGGCAGGTATGGAACTGAAACCGTATGTGACGGATTCAACAGCGTGACGAGTGGGTTCCACTTACAAGGAGATGTCTGACATGAACAACCTGGACGGCCACGAACGAGACCCCTGTGCCCGAATGAGCCGATGGCCTTTGCTGTTAGTCATCGGCCTGATGCTGCTCGTTCCACCGCTCTTCATCGCGGTCAACTCAGCATCGGCCCATATGTTCTTGAACTCGGCGGAGCCTCAATGTAACGGCTCCGACCCCACGGTACTGATGTGCGACGATTTCGAGGACGGTACCTGGTATGTCACGAATGCCGACACGGCAGGAGGCCGATCAAACCCGCTCAACAACGGCTGGTGGGGCAGCATCTACCACACAGATCCCCTGCAGCAATCGTATGGTCGTTGCGGGCAGAAGGGAGCCGTCGGGACGAACTGCACCTCCACCTCGACGTGGCGGTCAGGCGGCGCGGCGCAAGGCCAGGGATTTCATTTGTTAGGCCCCCAAGTCGTAACCGGCTACGATGAGATCTATCACCGCGTCTATATCAAGTTTTCCGCAGACTATGAATTTGGCCACGAGAAGCTGATTTTTTACCAAGCCGACGCGAACAATGCCAGTACCCAGATATTACTTATCAATACACCGTTCGGATCTCCCTGTTTCGACATCCATGCGTGGAAGGACGATATTCGTGTGGCGCAGAATCAAGGGACACCCTTCTGCTTTCTCCCCGGGCACTGGCACTACTTCGAAGTGCATCTGAAGTTGAATCCCGTTGGGTCGAAGACAGGCCTTGTCGAGATTTGGGCCGACGACTGCGGCACAGACGGCCTGAGCTGCACCGGATCTGGGACATTACGGCTCAGGGTGAACACGCTCAATTTGCGCACTGCGGCCATCAAGTGCTGCGACTTTCACCAGGAGAATTGGTGTCCGGTCTCTGGCAATAAGCCATGCAAGGGCGAGGTCTATAACGATCAAGTGGTGGTGGCGACCAGGCGCGTAGGGCCGATACGCAGCGCCAGTGGCGATACCACATCGCCGGCAATGCCGACAGGAGCGAAGATCACTGTTCCGTAAGACTACGGTTCGAAATTGACTCTTTGTCCTTCCAGAAGCCTTGTGCCAGGATTTGCTGTACAGTCATTTCCCTGTCGCCATCAATTTATTTGGGTGGCACTGATCGGCGTTGCCCCACTCCCTTATCTTGCCAGCCAACTCTCTACTGACTATGGACACAGCCAGCTCATGTCCCTCTTTGTTGAAATGCCCATCACCCGGAATGTAGAACTGCTGGCCTGGAGCAGTACTTCGAGATCGGAACTCTGGCAGCAGGTTGATCGACCAGATGCCTTCCTGCGCTAAAATATCCAACACCGTCTCAACCGGTTTCTCCCGATTAAAATCACTGGCGGCCAACCGTTGCGTCGAGATTAATTCTGAATATGACCCACTGTCTGCCGCATAGATTGTAGGAATAATGAACATGGCTAGGTTAAACCCGTTTGTCCTAGCCAATCTGCCCGCCTTCTCAAGCAACCTTTGAGTGATCCACCATCCCCGTTTAACTTCATCGCTTTGGTCGTTTCGCATCAGCTCGATGACGTGATTGGTCAAACGCACCCCGGCGCTCGGCCGCCCTACAGACTTCCACGATTGATATGCGATCTGATAGAGATGTGAATGGGACGCCAGATAGCTGCGTACTTCAAGACCCAGGTGAGTCAACATTGGTGTTACAAGAAGCGGTTTATCGATGAGCTTCCCCTCTTCCTCCGTATGATACCGTCCTTCTAGATTATCGCTAATATCGTTGTGAAGCGTGACAGCAAAGAGGACGATATCCGGATGGAACTCCCTCCCCTTTCTTATTAAGTAGGTGACCTCGTCGTCGGTTCCCCAGCCGCTAACGCCTGCGTTGATGACTTCAACTTGGCAACCTAAGAGCGAACGCAACTGTGTTTCGAGCAGGGACGGAAACGCATCCGCGAACTCGACTTGAAGGGCTTCCATAAATGAATCGCCCAGTAAGAGAATTCGAAGCGTGCCCTCGCTCTTGCCTAGATCGTGCTCCCCGTCTCGAAATCCATGGGAGTTCGTCTGCACGTGCGTGCCGAACTTTTCCAGATACACATCAAACGTCGGCCTCAACAAAATAAGCCCGTCTCGAGTCTGACCCCATACGCCCAAGGTCTGGGGATAAAGGAATCGAAGCAGCAGTTCGCAGAGAACGACCGCGACGCCTAATGCTGTGAGGAGCGTGACTGCCACGACCGCGACGCCATACTTCTTGTTCACCGGGATATGCTCCGATTCCGGACTTAGCTTGAGTGGGGTCGGCGAACATCTCGCCACCAGGAGACCAGGTTAATCAAAGCCCACAGCTTGTTCTCATGATTGGCATCTCCCGCAATATGTTCGGACACAATTCGTTGCACCTCGGCCACATTGAGAAACCCGATGTCCTTGATGATGTGATCTGAAAGAATGTCGCACATCATCGGCTTGAGATCTGTACGGAGCCAGAGCCCGAGCGGCACAGAAAACCCAAGCTTCTTACGGTGCAAGATATTCGAAGGAAGCAAGTCTCGGAATGCCTGCTTAAACAGAATCTTCTTGGAGCTCAGAGATGTCTTGTAGCGAGGGGGAATTTGGGCCATAAGCTCGACCAGCGGATGATCGAGAAACGGCACTCGCACCTCGAGCGAGTGGTACATACTCACTCGGTCCGTCAGCGTGAGGAGGTCTCCAGGAAGGTACAGGTGCATGTCACTAAGCAACAGACTATGCAGCAATCCGTCGGCATCGCCTGAATCAAATAGATCGGCAACCAGACTTTCAGGACTCACAAGAGTCTGGCTGCCCAAGAAATCTTTGTGCAACAGACTCTCCCGCTCCTTCTCGGAAAACGCCGTGATGAACGCCGCATATCGAGCTGCGGGCGACTTTTCAGCCGCAGCAAGAAATCGCTTGAGTCGGCTCATCCAGGGGTGTCCCGTTGCGACGTCCGGAAGCAGATGCGCCCATTTCTCTCCAAGAACCGCGCGCATCGAAGGTGGAAGTCTCCTAAAGACTTCAGCCCACAGCATGCCGATATACCGTTCGTAGCCACCGCCTATTTCATCCCCTCCCAATCCGGACAGCGCGACGGTCACGTGCTGCCTCGTCATCTGGCTTACATAGTAGTTCGGGATAGCGGAAGAGTCTGCAAACGGCTGATCGAAGCAGGCCACCAGCTTCGGCAAGAGATCCTTGATATCCGTGGTCACCACGAATTCGTGATGCTCGGTCTGAAATCGTTCCGCTACGATTCGCGCAAACGCCCGTTCATCTTGAAACGATCCCTTCCCTTCATGGCCGATTGAAAACGTCAACACCGGTTTTGTCGACTCCTGCGCCATCACACCCACAATGGCGCTTGAATCGATCCCTCCCGACAGGAACGCGCCGAGGGGCACCTCGCTGATGAGATGGCTTTTCACGCTATCTCTAAACTGTGCAAGAAAGCGCTCCTCCCATTCCTGAATCGACACGATCGGTTGCGATCGGAACTGCAAGCTCCAATACCGCTTAATCGATATTTGTCCGCGTTCGCACACCAGCGTGTGAGCCGGTGGAAGCTCGACAATGTTCTGATAAATCGTCTCGGGCCCAGGAATGTAGAGGTAGGCAAGAAATCGGTGAACCGCGGACTGATTCACATCGGACGTAAACCAGGGGAGCCGGAAAAACGCCTTCAGCTCAGAGGCAAACACTAACCGTCCGTCGACGACGGAATAAAACAGAGGTTTGATTCCAATTCGATCCCGCGCTAACAGTAGCCGTTCAGCGTTCCCATCCCAGAGGGCATAGGCAAACATTCCCCTCAGCATCGAGACCCCTTCTACCCCATATTGCTCGTAGAGGTGGACTATCGTTTCGGAATCGCTATGGGTATAAAACCGGTGCCCGGCGCCCTCAAGATCCTTTCGCAACTCACGATGATTGTAGATCTCTCCGTTAAACACGACCCAGATACTCTTATCCTCATTGTAAACCGGCTGCTTGCCGCCGGCGACGTCGATGATCGAGAGGCGACGCATCCCGATTCCAATTCCCCGGTTCACATAGCTTCCACTGTCGTCCGGGCCACGATGGACGATCGAATCGTTCATCGAGTCGATCCAGGAAGGAGCCACTGCCCGTCCTCGCATGTCCCTTATGCCGACGATGCCACACATAGTTATCGATTCCTGCTCTCTGCGGCGATGTTCAGCCCCCGGAGAAGCCGTTCCTCATCTACCGCCCAGTTATATCTCTTGGCGACAGAGTCTCTGCCACATCGACCCATTTCTTCCCTGGCGGCTTTGTGTTCCAATGCGAGAATTGCACGGGCCAGGTCCTCCGCGTCTCTCTCTTTGAACACGATTCCACATCGCTCTTCCCGAACAATCCGTTCCGTCGGTTTTGCGTTCGACACGAGTACCGGCTTCCCCATCGACATGTAATCGAAGAGCTTGTTGGGAATCGTGGTGTTCCAGCTCTCAGTGGCATGGTGCGGCACCAGCCCCACATCTGACTCTCTGATCACCTCGATCGCCTTGGAATAGTCGAGCCATCCCAGAAACTGCACGGAATCTTGCAACTTCAGCTGATCTACGAGCCGCTTAAAATCGCCTTCATGCCGGCCTGATCCCACAATCACCAGTTTCACTCCAGGGAGACGTTCCCGTACCGGTTGAATCGCTCGAATGGCCGTCTCAATCCCGCGCGCCCATTCCAACAATCCCAGATACACAAGCACGAGACTCTGCGGGCCTCGCGACACTCTGACTCCACCATCGCGAAGCGGCTCAGTCCAACGGGCCAAGGTTGGCGTATTAATCACCAATGAAACCCTTGCGGGATCAACCCCGAGCGCAATCAGGCGATCACGAGACTCCTCGACCACTGCCAGGATATGGTCGCACCAACGGACGGTGGTACGCTCAATCAATCCGATAACGGCCGGATTACGAACCAAGAAATTTACGAATGAAAATCCCTGGCGGTCCCACAGATCCTTGATCATCGCCGGGTAATTCTCAGCCATATCGAGTACCACAGGAAGGCCGAGAAGGCGCCCGATGCCCAGAGCCGTCCAGGCCAGAGGGAGATCCCGGACGAGAATCGCCTCTGCCTTGGTTCGCTTGATGGTTCTCCAGATTGAATAGATCCAGAATGGATTGAAGAACGCGGGAAATCCGATCAGATGATTAAGACTGCCGAATCGCTCGGATACGAACGGCAAGCGATGTATGTGAAAGCTCTTGGCGTACTCATATCGCGGCCTGCGTTTTGAGTTCCTGCATACAAGATGCACTTCATGTTTCTTGGCCAACGAGTCGCAGATCTTTTCGACTCGGACGTCCCACGGATAGTCAGCATCCCAGATGTGACAGATAATCATATCAGCCAGCGTTCTCCACCGTTTTCGGCTTCTCAGTCGCAGTTGCAATCACTAACCGGCCACATTTCCCACTTTTAGCCGGATGCTGAAATAGTCCGCCTGCAACGTTCTCGTATTGCTCAGACCCTCAACGTACCCCAGAGGGTACGCCTCCAGTCTTCGCTCCCTGCGGCCTTGTTGACATCGATGCCAATATGGAAGGTTCCAACCGAGTCTTTCCTTACGCTCATACCCGACAGGTCATGCTCGGTTTGTGCCCCTCAGAAGGAGTTGCGGGTCGGGAATCTGTCGCAACCGCTATTTTGCTTCAACTGATGCTGCAAGCAAAATTTAATCGTCCTTTCGAGCGTACCCTGTACCGACCCATGAAAATTCGCGAGCCTGCGTGTGGGCGAGCGAGGGCACAGAGCCCCTGTGTCAGTTCACGAGAGCATCGAGGGCGGCAAGAAATATGGTCGGTAGATTGCAAGAAGATCGATAGACCGGCTTGGCAGGAAACGAGGGGGTTACATTGGTCGGCCGAGAAGGTCGAGGTAGAAGTCCTTTGTGCGCAATGCCATGCGTTCCGAGCCGAACGCCTCAGCCACCCGTTCTCGTCCAGCGCGAGAAAACCTCGCCCGGCCTGGCGTCGAGGCATACATCGCACCGATGGCCTGAGCCAAGGCTTTTGGATCTTTGGACGGTACCAGCATTCCCTCTTTCCCATCCCGAATCACTTCAGGTATCCCTCCCACAGCAGAAGCAATAACGGGACATCCGGCGCGCATGGCTTCGAGAAGCGCTATAGGGATCCCCTCATGGAGAGAAGGCATGACACAAACATCGAGAAGGCTCAGGAGGCTTGGCACATCATGCCGCTCCCCGAGAAACTTGACATGCGCGGCAATGCCAAGACTGCCGGAGAGCGCTTCCAAGGAGCTCTGTAGGGGCCCTCCTCCGATGATGAGAACCTGTATCGATTCCATCCCTTGCTCATTCACAAGCAAGGACACTGCTCTGAGCAGGTACTCGATTCCTTTTACTGGAGATAGCCGCCCCACGAGTCCGACAACGAAAGCCGAGCTGGCAAGGCCCATGTGGTTTCGAGTCACGCCCGGCTCGTTTGCTCCGCCCGGAACGCCGTTCATAATCCCATTATGGATACAGGTAACTCGTACGTTTGGAAACTTCTCCCTCAGAAACGACGAGATTTCGAGCGACACGCCGATCAGCCCGGAAGCCACTACCCTTGTGACTTGACTGGACACCGCGGAGTAGCACTTCCATTTCACATGCTCCCACCCGGTAAGAGCCTCCTGGATACCATGGACTGTGTGCACAATTGCTGGAACATTCGAACAAGCCGCAGCCAAGCCACCCAAACAATTTTCCTTAATTCGATGTGTATGCACCACATCCGGCCGCCAGCCCTTGTTGAAGCGATGGAGGCGTCTCGCTATTTCAAACGAACCCAGCAGGCCCTCGTCGAACAAATGAGTCTTGATTCCCTCGGCGGCAAGACGGTCGCACAACACACCCTTGTTCAGCAGAACCGCTTCCACGTGAAGGGCAGGGTCCTTATTTAACTCCGTCAAGAGCTGGGCAGTTTGCACCTCTGCCCCTGCCCACAAATCCCCTGAGGCTATGTGGCAAATCCGAAGCGCACCGGGCCTGCCTGCTTCCAAGGCCTGTTCGCTTCTCGTTGACGGAGCCATGCGCTGGGTCATGGGGTTCGATGTCAGCGTTGTCTGTGGTCTCATTCCACTCTCACGAGGCGAGGTGAAGCTTGTCCAAGATATACAGGCACTCCAGCTTTAGCCGAGCCATGCCGCTAAGCTCTCCGCCACCTTGCTTTCGCCGAAGATGGTCGAGAATCTCTGAGACTGGGACAAACCATCCGGACTTACGGCCTAAGTACCGCAGAATACTGTCCGTCTCCTGATTCAGCTTTCCATCTGTTGCAAATCCCTTCCCCAAATGAGTCGAAATAATACAGACACCACCGTCGTGCTCAAGTTGATCCATTCGTTCACGCGTGAGAAGGCTATTGAACGCGTTCGCATCGGGCGCATCGGAAGTAGAGAACCAGAAATTGACGTACTTCGTTCCTCGCAAGCGATAGGGCATCTCCGGGTTCATCTCCAGCATATTCAGCCGCTGAAATGTAAAGTTGCGAACGTACTGAATGTGCGCGACGGCCAGATCTCCCCAGAAATACGGCGAGCTCTCGTCGTCGCCGTGATAGGTGACAGAACGGGAACCGGGGATGCAGGCAAGCAGCTTTCGCAAGAGGGGGCCCTGGAAACGCTTGCTCCCCCAATAGAGATTCTCTCGATTGAATCCATGGTTGCAATACAAACGCGGATAGGCTCCAAATTCATTCTTGATGAATTCAAGTCCCCGGCGCGTCCGCTCGCGCAAGCTCGACTCCATTGTCGCGCCATGAGAAGCGATTTCGAATCCCTCGCCTGCTAGCTCCTGTACGAACTTCAAGTACGCAAAATTTTCCAGCGTCTCGCCTGCAAAGAACAGCCGGCTTCCCTCCGGACAACTCATAGGCCACACGGTTTTTGTGGTCCGCATTCCCGCCTCTCTGAGCGCATCGTAGACCGGCCTGACGTTCGCCAAGGTCGAATCGTCTGTGTCGTCAAGGATCGAGAAAGCAAATCGCTTTCCACTAGGGAAGTCCATGCAATCCATTACTCCTTGGTCATCCGGAATGAGTTATGCCCAAAGTATGGCGCAGCAATCGGAAAACAGACGAAGCCCGAGCGAGAAGGACAGGGTCGGACGACTCATATCCCGCGTCATCTTGGCAGGGCGCGTTGATCCTTGATCTACGCCGGGATGTAACAGCACACCTTGTCCCGCGTCTCTGGACAAGCTGGCCCCTATACTTTTGACGCAGGGCATGAATCGAAGCCCAGGCCGCACATTTGCGTACTTCCGACAAGGTGCCGTCCTAAACATTAATTGTGGCGAACTCCTCAGAGTTCGCTCAAGTTCTTCCCGTGAAACACGGACTCAATGTATGGAGCAGCTGCCTGAGCAAGATTAGTCGCTTCTGCAAGATTGCCCTCGCTTGTGAGGTGACAATCATCGAGAAACATTCCGGGAGGCAGTTTGTGTGCCACATAGGCCGCTGGAAGCCCATGATCCTTGAGCTCTTCAACGATCTTCACCAGCCGCCCAGCGAGAGCGTTACGATACTGCTGTGTCGTCTCCGCATTCACGACCCAATAGGAAAGCGTTGAGGTATCGGTCGGCTTGTGCAAAACCTCCAGTGCTGAGGCTGGCGTAGACAGGATGAGAGGCACATGAATCTCGGCTGCAATACGGGCAATATCCCGAATGCTCGCATCAAAGTGCTCTATGGCTTGGGGGTTAGGTGTTGTAAGTGCGCGCTGGTCTTTTACTGCCCCTCGCTCTTCGATGAGTAGGAGAAAAAAAGCCGGAAGCCTGACGAAGTACGAATGCCTTTTCAATACCTTATATAAACTCTCTCCCCTCTTCTCCTCCTCGTTAAGCGATCGGAGCACTTCAAGCCATCGGTTAGTTCGAGGGTCGGGATATCGAAGATCGGAAATATGGGCGTTACGGATATCGTTGATCCCAGAATTAACGATGACTAAATCGGGGTTCCATCGAACTCCGTCACTCTGCATTCGCAAATATAACTGATAGGCGTCATAACCGTCGTAGGCTAGGTTTATGACCTCAAATCGAATGCCTGGATATCGATCAGACAAGAGCGTTCGAAGATGCGCGTCTATGGTCTCGCCATCATTGACACCGTATCCATGTGTCGTTGATCCTCCAAGAAGAACGATGCGGTACGTCCCTGGCAACTTCACGTCGTTGACCAGAGGCCCCCGATAACCTTTTACGTTACTATGTGCGGTCGTCCCGTTCGGGTAGTGGAACATTCTGTTAGGCTTTTGGCGGAATCCCAGCTCCGAATGCAGCTCAATAGGCATTGTTTCGGAACTGATATCGTACCTAGCGAGACGAGTCCCCAGCTCGCCACCAAAGTAGGCAAATAGCCTTACAGATCCTTCTGTCGCAATCACGGTGATCAGCAACAAGAGGAGCATGTAGACAGAAGACTTTCGCGGTCGAGAATCTTCTACGACCCCCTCCTGCCTTAGGCCGATCTTGGAAGCGGTAATGGGCCTGGAGAATCTTGCGATCATCCTCGCCTCGCTAACTTGATTCGACTCGCCGCATTCCTCCAGAAGCGACGGCTCTCACCAAACGCCTCTCCCGCCAGCATCTTTTTCGACACAGCAGCTGAAACATAAGCCAGCATCACAAGAGACCAGAGCCAGGGCACATAATACTGATTGTAAAAGACCGAATTGGCCATACAGGCAATCATGGCTGCTTCCAGGCCAAGAGCCAGGTTGCTGGAATCGATAAATCCTCCTGCACTGCTTGCCCACGCCTTTTGGACAGCCTCTGTACGGAGAAATCTCAGGCATACAAAAAAATTGATGAACACGGCAGCGTATGCGAATAGTCCCACAAGGCCTTGCTCAACCAATACCTGCATATAGTCGTTGTGCAACGCCATACTGTACATTTTTTCAGGACTCGTAAAGGTATTACCCATATCGGTCACACCTCGCTCCGTGAAATACTCAACGGCGTTGGGACCAAAGTTTCCAGGCCCCACCCCCAAAATTGGATGCGCCAAGAACAACTGCCATGCGGCTTGCCACATTACCCATCGCTGCTCCCCGGTTCCTGCCGAGGCTCCTTCCTCCGTAATCGTCGCCATTTCATTCCAGAACTCTCCGTTCGGGAACATGACCATGATCACAATCAGACCGGCCACGACCAGCACCGTGCCATACGCGAGAAAGGCCTGTTTTCTCGGTGTGCGGACTGCCAGCATCGCAAATAGCACACAGAGTGCGATAAATGCGCCACGAGCGAAAGACATGATTGTCCCAACCACGCCCAAAAAACATAACAGGAATGCCAAATAGCGGTACTTCTTCGCCGTTGTCCCCATCGCCACGTAATATGAAAACCCTAGTCCGATCGTCATGAAGGGACCGTACGAATCGTCATTGGAAAGATTTTGGTGCCATGGCACCCCTGCAGTAGGCAGCCCCTGAACGCCAAACCAGATGAAATGAAACAGAAATAGTTTCAATAATAGAACCACCTGCTTCGGCGTTTCGAGAACAGACACGGTCAGTGCGGTAAGCAGCGAATACTCCAGAAACTTGCCGAATCCATTGAGAAGATAACCTCGATTCAATGCAAACGGCACCCAGACCGTAAATACTCCAATTATCACCAGAAAGGGCCAGAACAACGCCACTCTCCGGAAATGGGTTATCAGCAAGATACACACAGGAAGAAACATGAGGGCGTACAACTTCACCAGGATGGTCCCCGCTCCAAGCGCTTCCACCATCCAGTCGGGGTCGTACCACACGAAGAACCACATGACATAAACAAACATCACTCGGCCCGGCGTCTGCTCGAGTATTGACGCTTGAGCGTCAGAGGTGTGCCTCCCCACATCAGCAGGCTGCCCGACTTGTCGTTTTGTCAATGTCAGTCTCATAGAAGATGGACGCAAGACCCGGCTATACCGGAGACTCTTCGAATGACCTCCACTGCTTTAGAACGGAATAAGAAGTCGCCAGGCTTTCACTCAGGCGTGGGAACCTGGCTTGGCATGTAGAAGAGGAAGAATACGTTCACCGATTCTCTCAGCCAGCCGCTTGTTCCCCCTCGGCGTGAGGTGGCAATAGTCTGTGTAGGCGTCCTCCTCGAGGCCGCCGAATATATCCGTCGTATCGAGGAATACCGAGCCGGTGCGCGTCGTACTCTGCTGTAAATATTCAACGACTCGCGGCCGCGCTTTATTCTTGAACTCCACAAAGTTCTCCTGCCACTGCTGATCCAACTCTTCGTATATCTGTCGTTCCAATGGTGAAAGGACCTTGCTCTGCGTAAAGACAATCTCCGGCTGCAAGACGAACACCGGGGCCACCCCTTCATGTCGTAGAATGAGCGAGTTCCGCTCGACCATTTTCATGAAATTGGCCTTGGCATTGATCTCCAGATTATGCAATGCGCTATCCACATCGATATGCACCCGATCCTGGCCTGCCGACTTTATAGCGATCCAGATAGGGCGCAGCGTCTTACTCGCCAAATGGACGAAGTGACTCTTTCTGAACAGCCACCAGCCGCTATACCCCATCCAAGCTTCGATTGTCGGGGGTCCCATGTAGAGATGCGCCCGCTCCTGATACCCGTAGTCACGAAATTGATCAAATCCCTTCCCATACTGAAAATAGTCATTGAAGCCATCGATGAACACAACCATGTCAGGGTCGTATTTCAGAACGGTCTGGTTTATGTAGATCAAATGATGATGGCTGTACTGGCTGGTAATAGCAGCATTGATCACTTCGACTTTCCTATCACCCACTTTGCCACGCAGGTACTCCTCCAAATACGTATCGATGGTCTCGCTGTTCCGAAGGACTGAGTACTTCTCTTGCCCATATCGGGACATCGATTGGAGGCCATAGGCCGTGGACCCTCCCATGATAAAGATGCGATAGGTGTTTGCGCCCTTCTCTCGCGGCGTATCCACATCTTCCCGAAACCCCTGCGCATTATGGTGAATGCCCTTTGTATTATGGTAATTGGGCGCGGGAGTAATGTTCTTATACTCGTCAAAGTCATAGGTAATCAGATGCGCGCCATCATAACCTTCAAACACCTGAAGATATGAGCAGGAGGCGACCTCAAGCACGGATGCTCCGAGTAGAAGCATCAAGCTATAGGCCACAAGCTTGGTTAAGCCTCGCGCCCTCTGCTTCGGATGCCCTTCTCTGCCCTGTAGCCCTACCGGATTGATTTCAATCGCAGCCGACCCTTCTCTTTGCACGTTCCCCCCTTAGTTACTCTGAATCATCCGCCCAAGACTCGCGCAATTTCCTCTGCAGCCAAGCGATGGGTTTTGGGGTTTGGATGCCCATCCCATTCGATAAACAACGACTCGAATCCCCTAAACTCTCGACTAAAACTCGGTTGCAAATCGGTCATGGGGATGTGGTACTTTTCAGCAATCGACTTGAGCCGCACCTGATATTGCGCGTTCGGATACTCACGCATTAGTTGTTCCGCCATGGGAAACATCACGATGAGAAACCTGAACTGGTGAGTCTTCTGCAACTCTGCCATCTCCCTGAGAGAAGCCTCAACCTCTTCCCATCCTTGTTCCACAAAGTCGTTCGGGATTCCCTCCAATAACGACTGCTGATGGAGAAATTCTGACGATGGATATAACGCGTTTACTAGCTTGCCAAGGCGGTCTTTCAAGAACAGCACGAGGCGACTGCTTTTCAGGAGGTGAACCACGCCATCGGGAACGAAACCGCCAAATCCTTGCCGCCTCAGGGTTCCTCCTCCGGTAAGCAGTGCCCGGACTGCAGGGGGCCGTGGAACAACATCGTTGGAATAAAATCCAAGCACCACGATATCGGGCTTAAATTCGACTCCTTTTGTCTTAAAAAAAGTCACCTCCTGCCACGTATCGTACGAGGGCACCCCCGCGTTTATGACTTCGTATCGTTGGTCTCCGACTGAGTTCAATAGGACTTCGAGCTGCTTGGGATACGTATCTCCGGCAGCTACACCGTCTCCGAACGTCAATGAGTCACCGATACACAAAACCCTCTTGATGCCAGGACTCGGCAGCAAAGACACTTCCCGATCTCTAAACCCATGGGAATTCGTCGACACCGCGAATGAATGCGTAAAAGAGGTCTGATTGGGCACAAGCCTATGCCCTAGAAGCGGGTCGAAATTGTAAGATTCCTGTGGGTCCATCCAAGCGATTGGGGGCGGAAGAAATACGGCAAGCACCCCCTCCGCGAGCAAACAGACCGTGACGAGACTTCCCACTACGAGCAGGGCAGTGGAGGCGATGATCTTCCCTCGCCCGGCAGAAAGTTTTCCTAAGGACGAAGGGGAACAGCTCATCGATTCAATATTCATGGTGTGACCGTTTGCCGCCGATTAGTACTATTCGAACAGTCGCTACGCCGCGAGCGCGGAATCGAGCCAGGCAAGGCCCAACAGTGGCCGGCTAGCGCGGCCAAGGCATCTCTCATACTTTCTGAGCCAGCAGGGCGAGAGCAAATCCTTCGGTTCTATCGGATCTAATTGTGGCTAGCTCGAGATAGGCCAACATTCTCGTGATTGGAGATAGGAACAATTGAGCAATTCGATTGATGGTCGTGTCATCGTGAAACAAGGCAAAGGAGCTGCACGCCAACTCTCCCGCATGATAGGCAAAGGTATATTGCCACTGATTCACTCGGAGCCCGGCTTCTTCGACCATCTTGAGAATATCGTCTTTAGTCCGCATAGGCGCGATGTGCTCGTGCTCACTCCACTCATGCATGCTGTGGAGATGCTTGCTAAATGGCACCGGTCGAGGCCGCACCAAGGGAATGTGCAGATACAGCACGCCCTCTGTTTTCAGCGCACGGTGAAAGTTGCGCAGCACGGCTGTTTGGTCTTCGATGTGTTCCAACGCATCGATGCAGGCGATAAGGTCATATGTCCCGCTGTCGGCTAATGAGGTGATGTCCTGACATCCAAAATCGACATTCTTCGCCTTCATGCGCCTGAGCGTGTCTTGGTTCTTTGAAATCTGAGCGTTATCCACATCCACCGCATGCACGTGAGCTTGTGGCCACTGTTCAGCCATGAAAAACGTGTAATCCGCCGCTCCACAACCTGCATCCAAAATCTTACTCGGCCTGAGGCCGTTGATGAATCTTCGGAAACAGTGGCTCCTGATAAAGTGGCTTGGGTCGGCGAGACCAAAGAGCCTGAAGTATGTCCTCTCAAGCAGACCGACATCGCTTCGATAGAGGCGGGCACTGCCAAATTGACTCATGATCCTCTCCTCTGTATGTCTATGGGTTCAACTCTTGGGCTCTGAAACAATCCCAACTACAAGAAGGACGTATATGCTAACGGAACCTCATCTACTGCTTCTTAGCGACCTAGCGGGCTGCGGAAAAACTCGATTTAAACATAACCCGCCAATGGCATCTTACCGATGACGCCGAGATCAACATAATCGCAGGATGCTCAAAATGGCCAGACTTCTCACCCGTCCAACCCTGGCGACTATTTCACCCTCCCGCCCTGAGTCTACCAAGACAGCCTCTCCGCCCAGGGACGCGCCTTGTCCCAAGCAAGGCCGCAGCGAGCGAACAAGGATGATCCTTCCAAGCTTGCTTGTGTACGTTGCCCAGGATGGCCCGGATGAGTCCCTCACTGCGCGCGTCCAACGAGGGTCTTCTTAGACCGCGCGTTGCGCGAGCATAGGGGACTCACCGGGCCATCCCTCCCCTGCTGGCGGGATTTTTCAGCATCCTGCTAGAAATTCGCGATTAATCAAGTCTTTCTCCAGTTGGTTCTCAGACATTGTTCGATCTTTTTCAAACGTGGCCCGATCATTTTGCCAAATGAGAGAGATACAAGTGTTCATATCGCTCGATCATGCCATCCAACGTAAACTCCTTGTAGAACTTGTCTTTGGCATGACATCCAATTTTGCCTGAAAAATCTGAATCGGCAAGCAATCTAGAAATTGCTGCACTAAGGGCTTCGTGATCGGATGGAGGCACTAACAATCCTGTAGCCTCGTGGTCGACCACTTCAGGAATCCCGCCACAATTCGTCGATACGACAGGCTTACCCGCAGCCATGGCCTCAAGGATTGCGAGGGGCATCCCTTCGCTTGTCGAGGCAAGCACAAATACATCCAGATTTTTCAAAATATCGCTGACATCGGAGCGAAACCCTAAGAACTGAAAGCGATTGCCTAATGACAGCTGACTATGAAGAAGCTTTATAGGAGCGGCTACTTGCT
Source organism: Nitrospira sp. (assembly GCA_031405355.1). Lineage (GTDB taxonomy): Bacteria > Nitrospirota > Nitrospiria > Nitrospirales > Nitrospiraceae > Palsa-1315. Next base: position 43,998 of record JANNIV010000266.1, on the reverse strand, counting down.
CATTCACGTCGCCAATGGCGAGAAACGTAACGCCTGAGTGCCGCTTGCATACCTCAGCGCATGCTTTAACAAAGACGTCGTACCCCTTGGATGGCCTGACATTTGCGATCATTCCAACCAGTTTTTGTTCAACTGGCAACCCCAGCTCTCGACGCAACTGTCGCGTTCCCGGTGAGGTATACGGCGTTGGATCGATCCCATTTCGAATCATCGCGATGCGATCCTGAGAAAATCCGAGCTGCGCGAGTAGCTGCTTCACGAGATCGCAAACCACGATCACACCGTCTGCGGATACTTTGACGAACCAGAGTCTAAGCCGACCCTTGAGACTCTGTGACCATTCAAGCTCGACAGGGCCATGATATGTAGCCAGTGTCTTCGTCTGCGTAACAGCGCCCACGATACAACTATAGAAATTTTGAGCGGGCAGATGGGAATGGATAAGATCGACTTCGAACTTCCTCACAACATCGATCATCTTCCAGGGTCCCCGCACATCCCACCATACCTTCCAAGACACTTCAACGACATGCACCCCCTGCTCCTTGAGTCGCGCGCTCAACCAAGACCTGGGAGGAACCAAGACAATAGACCTAAAAACATTTTTATTGAGATGGGTGGCAAGGTTATGAACGACGGTTTCAGCCCCCCCAGGTCCTTCACTATCGATGGCATGTAGAATGGTGTATGGCTTCACCACCTATTCCCTTTCACTAAAGAACGACAGAACAACCTTACCGGCAGCATGATTGACGCCTTCTCCGATTCTTCCCGCTGCTCACGCTTCATCATGCTGCTTTAATGAAATGATACAACCGAGAGATTGTCCGATAGGCCGATGAATCGGTGCGTAATATAGCCATCACCGCATGCCGGCTTCCCGACTCAAGAACATGACGGAAATAGTCCAGAGGCGCTCGTCTTCTATACGCCTTAAAGTACGCCTCAAGCTCCTCGTGGGTTCTCGCCTTCCCATTGTCGCTGTATTTGGCGACGTAGGGACTGAAATGAGGATACAGCCTCTCCTCACCAAACTGACCATGCAAAGTCGTTTTCATAAAGTTACCGATCAGCAAATCATCGAACACTTCATATTGCACAGCCGTCATTAGCGAGGTTCTCGGCACTTCGAACGTAATGCCCCGATGGAACTTTCTGGTGGAAAGCTCAATAACACTGTCTTTTCCACCCACACGGAGATTTATAAAATCAAAGTGTTCGCGAAGGTGCGCAACAGAGCAGAAGTACTGCTGCAACATCTTGACGTCTTCGGCATTGAGTAGCTCGTTCCAATTGTCCCCAAACTCCTCAGGCTCATGCATCTGTACGCTTTTTTCAGGAGGATTAATGGCCTCGACCGAATCCTTAAGACAGTCGTATCGGATAAACGCCGGCAGCAATTCACTTGTCTCCGATTGGAATCCTGTTCGATAATCCTCCACATCGGCCGTATAGGGATTGGCCCATATGCTGTCCGACCGCTGGAACTTATGCATGGAACTGAATGGCACCACAAACTTCGCCCCCCACAACGCTGCCTCGATGGCCATCGCTTCCCCTAGATGCTCGCGCTCTTTGGAACGAGGAACAATACGCGCCCCGCTCTCCTCGAATAGGTTAATCATATCCGCATCGCCAAAACCGCCAAGCTTGAGAAGAAACTTCACGGGGTACGTGCGTGCGATCGCCCTCACAAATGCCCCCCACCCTCGGTCTCCGGCATCATTAAAGTTCATGATAAGCCGGCCTCCGACGTCTATCAGCAACACTGCATCTTGATTGTAGTCCGCAATCGACATCACTCGAATCCTGTCTGACATCTGATGCCAAACTCGGCTTTCCAAGATTCGTACCTTAAGCCCCAGCGTTTCGAGATCCTGTTGAATGCGCCCCCCTTGATGGTCCGGTAACAAGATACACTCTGCCCCCAGCTGCTTAAGCGACTCCACGCAGAGATGATCCGGATGTCCATGGGAGACCCATGCATATTTGCAGCGACGAATGGCCTGCCGCTGCTCCTCCGGTATTTCATGGGACATCGTCCAACTTCCAAAGTACGCGGTGTTTGACAACCATGGGTCCGTAGCCAGGACAGGAACTTTGTCGTAGCAAACGATAGTTGCATTTCCAATTGATTCAAATCCCAGCTCCATACTCCCCTCCCTACCTAAAGAACCTCGATTTTCTCCGAGGGACTATCGCCGTGAAGATTCCCAGGCCACAACTCTCTGCCCCCGAAAGAATCGAATCCACGCATCGAGAATCGACACATTGACCATCACAAAGAACGCCGCCAACCTCACCATAGATCGACGCGCACGGATGGAGACAACCCCTACAGTTGCAATGCCATAGAAACACAGCTGTATAATGAACGCACACATGAAGAAGCTCGTGTGTGAGGCAAGCACAAGGTTACTGACCAACGCAGCAAGAAGCCCGAAGGGCACAAGCCAACGGCATAGTTTGTGGCTGAATAATTGCCAAGAAAATAATCCGTGGCGCAACGGATTCAGCATTCCACGCCTCCGCGCAAGCACTGATAATCCTCGCACGACTGTTCTTACTTTTCTTTGATACTCTTGCTGTTCGCTGGCGAGATTTTTGTAATAGCCTACACTCGTCTGATCGGACACGCCCCGCATCCCCAAGGATATGGAATTCAAGAGCGTACTGAAGTCGCTCTGCAAATCGTCCGCCCAAGGCTGACAGACGATCCTTCTGGCCGCAAAAAACGACCCGCTGAGACCAACGAGAGAGTTCACGCGCGTTTCCAGCGATCGCAAGAACATCTCATACTTCACATAGGCTCCTTCACCGCTGACCCGGCCATCCTGATCGATGAAGCGATCCACACTGCTGACGCACCCTACTGTCGGATCCTGAAAGCTACGAACGATGTTGGAGATGGCGTCTTTTGGAAGAATCGTCGCCACGTCTGAGAAGACGAGAATCTCCCCTTTCGCTACCTCAACCGCCAGCTTCTGCGCTGCCTCTTTCCCTTTCCGTTTCGGCGAGCGGACTAGCCGGATCCCTCTGCCCGCATACGATGAAACAATCGCATCCGTGTTGTCCGAGGAACAGTCTGACGCCACGAGGATCTCGAGTAGCGCGGATGGATACGTCAAGGCGAGGGTGTTATCCAGTTTCTCGGCAATCCGTTTTTCTTCGTTATAGGCGGTGACGATATAGGTTACTGAGGGAGTGCTGTTCCCCCGAACGACATCGTAGGCTCTAAAGAAGGACAGCACCCATAGCAAGAATGGGTAGCCGACGTAGGAATATCCCACCAATGCCAGCGAAAGCCAAAATGTGATCTCGAATGTAATCATACAATCAGTCAGCTAATCGGCACGATGAGAAGTGATATGCCGGCGCGTACGCTTATGTCGGATTTCGCAAAGGGCGGCTGCCATTCGCCTGATTACGCCAAGTCGTATCTCTCGACTCATTCCTCTCCGAGTACCATCCCCAGAACTCGGATCCATCGGAGATCAGAATAATTTCTCTACCGGGCGCTCGGAAACACCTTTCGTTGAAGACTATCTTCGTGCGATCGGCAATCTTGAGCAGGTGTCTCTCCTGACTCTTCAAAGTATTGGCCGACGACGGCGCAGATTCGATCGACATCGGTCTCCGTCACAAATCGGTGGAGCGGCAACGTCACGAGTCTTGCCGATAGGGCCTCGGCTCCAGGATATCGGCGTGATCCGAACATCGCGGCAATGTCGGAAATTTTCGAAATCGGCGCAGGGTACAAGCCGCTGATCCCCAATCCATTAAGCTTTGCCGCAACGCAGAGGGCTTCTTTCTGTTGAGCCGTTGGCATCAGCACCGGCAACCTCAGATTGAGAACCGCTTCCGATGGGTGTACGAGGAATCGTTCCGCGGCCTGAGAAAGCCTATCGAGAAAATTTCTTCTCGTCTGAACTCGACATCTGTTCGACTCATCCAGTCTGCCTCTCCATGAAGAGAGTAGCCCGACTCTTACCCCATCCATTCGGCAGACTGGAAAGTCCGAATAAAACTTGGTCTCGCCCAGCCCAAGGACTGGAATCCCAGCAGGAATCCAGTAGAGTTTGGGATGGATAAGCAATGTTGCCACCACAACCTTCAAAAAGTTGCCGATAATCGCCATGATCGGTTCGGATGCCAGTCTCGCGTATTCCCGCCTAACGGACTCCGCGAGACGGTCAGAGTTCGTCACAATGACTCCTCCCGACCCGGCAGACAGGTTCTTTCCCCGACCCACACTAAAAAACCCGATATCGCCCTGGGTGCCCAACCAGCGCCCCTCAGACTTGCATCCCATGGCCTGAGCGGCATCTTCAATTATAAGGGCCCCCACCGGCTCGGCAATCCCCCGAATGGCGGGTATGTCGGCTGGCTGCCCCAGCAGATGCGGCACCACGATAGCAAGCGTGTCAGGCCCAACGGTTTCGCGCAGACGCTGCAGATTTAGGTCTAGTGTGTGAGGATCGACATCGCACAGAACGACGTCCAAGCCCGCCTTCAGTATGGCGGAAGGAACGGAGAAACAGGTATAGGCTGGAATGATGACTTGGGACCGCGATGAGTTTGCCTTCAGTCCCCTGAGAATGGTGGTCAGAGCGGCTTTCCCCGATGTCAGAAGAAACACATGTTTCACATCGAAAAAGGTCTTGATTTCCGATTCCAGCGTCCTCTGAAACGATCTCGCACAGACCAGCCCCAGCGCTCCTTTTACAAGATCCTGAAAAGCCAGCGGGGCGGCAGTCGGCGGAAGATGGCGTTGCATTTTCATGGCAGGTACCTGGATATCCGGGGACCGATCAACGTCGTCAGGCCGACCGGCAACCGCTTCCACATCTCAATGGCAAGGTGATACTTCGGATTCTGTGGGTTGATCTCAGGCAAATCCGATCCTTCCTGAAGCCAATAGTACCAGCGAAGCTGAACCGGCTTTGCGCCCCATTGCGCCTTAAACTGATAGGTCTTGCTGTCCGCGCTAGACCGGCCGAAATCAAACTCGCGATACCCGTTCTCACAAGCGAACTTCAACACGGTGCCGTACAGCATCATGTTGGGGGCAAACCGTGCCCAGCGCCGATCCGAAGATGCCCAAGGAATCTCCAGTGTTTGCCGATGTCCGTAGAGAAAACCAGCTGCCAATGGTGTCTCTCCGTGGTACACGACACAGACCTTCGACTCTTTTGGAAAAGTCTGAAGAATCGCACGGAAAAAATCCTTGCCGTAGACAGGGGTTCCTAAATCCCGCATGTTTCTTGCGAACACGCCATAGAAATCATTGAGCAACTCTAGCCCTCCAAGCTTTGCAGTCAGTCCTTCTTTCTCTCCGCGGCGAATTTGACTGCGCAGCTTGGAAGGGAAGGTCTTCCAGAGGGCCTCGGCATCCTGGGGAAGCTGGAGACGCATCGACACTTTGTGGACCTTTGAGGGCAGCCCGAGATTCAGGAGGCTCTGTTGGCGGAGCTCAATATGAGATACCTTCTGTTCCGTAGCGATGGCTGCTGCTGCAAACAGCAACTCTTCCTCAACAGGCCGTGAGTCTGCCAGAATTCCCCCGTAATTGAAGAAGGGAACAGAAACCATGAACCGCCCAAACAGCTTGCTGGACAACACCACCAAGGGAAGCACCCCACGTACTTGCTTCTTGTGGTCGACTGCCATGAGATAGATGGTGGAATGCCCGAACGATTTCTCAATTACGCTTCTCCAAGCGACCAGATGGTATCCAGTCCCCAGGGGATGGTCCAGAACGTACCTGTCCCAGAGATAGGCTTCTTCGGCCCTTTCATTGTGCTCTACTCGAAGAATCATATTTCTACTGCCTGGTTGAACCAGCACTGTTATTCACGCAACAAACGACATCTGACTCTCTTCAAATCTTGAGGGCCGCGAACTCAAACCCGAGTTCATACGGTGATGAAAACCAGGAAGAGATAGGCTGTCGCCGCACAAACAGAGGGCTCGTGGTTTTCGTGTTGCTTCCCCCATAAGACGAGCAGCAACACCGAAATCCCGCCTGAGCGACGAGGTCGCGGTTGGACTCCATGAGTTGATGTTCACGACCATAGGGATAGGCAAAGTGCTGAACCTGTGCGCCGAGTTGATCTTCCAGGTCGAAGCGAGAGCCCTGAATTTCGTCCATAGCCGCAGCGCCTGCGACCAGACCCAAGTCCGAATGGGTTCTCGTGTGGGCTCCAATCTCAAATCCCTGGGCGTGGAGCGCCCTCACCTGGCCCCAATTCATCCATGGAAAGACCATCCCGATTTCTCGGTCCCACCAAGGAACGATCTCCGATCCAATAAACCGCGTCGTCACGAAAAATGTCGCCGGCAAATCCAAGCGCGTGAGGATGGGCGCGGCGATTTCATAGTTGTCAAGGTATCCATCGTCAAAGGTAATCGCCAGCATTCCTCCCACAGATCGCCCTTGTTCAAGCGCCTGAATAAACGTCGTAAGCGAAACCACGTTAAAGTAGCGGGAGAAGAACCGGCAAAACTCTTCAAACCTTTCCGGGGTCGCAGTCAATCCATCCGTAGTCGGGAAGCGATTCACCCGATGAAAAACGACAATGAGCCCTCGTTCCGCCTCGATCATCCGATGGACACGTAGGCCGAGAAGCCCCTGGCCGAGCGCCGCTTTGACCGCGTGCTTTACTCCTCCATTTCTCACCGTCATTCTTCAGACTCCTTCTCCACGAGGACACCACCGACCATGCTCTGAACCGGGGTGTCAAAAGATACTTTTGCCAAGAAAGGCTTACGCGGTGCGAACGCTATCTGTCGCTTGCTGCATGAGCTGTAGCATGCAGAGCGATCCGATCCGTCCAATTTGGATCCTGATCGATAAAGATCTTGCACCACAGCTCTACGTTCATCAGCGCCCAAGTCAAATCGCCGTAATGGCAGGCCTGCTTCAGGGTCTCGGGCTTAAAGAGCCCTCGTTGCAAGCTTTCCGGGGCAATCAGGACCGACTCCGTAAACTCCTTCATCTCACGCGACATCCAGAAATTATCCGGAACGGGAAAATTGCATTTGTCTTTCCTCTGCGACACCTCTTCCGGAAGCAGTTCCGAGGCAACCTGTCGTAAGAGATGCTTGGGCACGAGCCCTCTCACCTTTTGATCCGGCGGCACCGTAGCGAGATACTCGACAAGACGATGGTCGAGAAGGGGGACCCTGGACTCGATTGAAAGCGCCATGCTGACGCGATCTTCGAGATGCAGCAGGCTGGGAAGGTACGTCACGAGATCATGATAGAGACATTGATCCAGGACCTGATCGGTACCGACTTCATGAAAGGGCTCGCTATAATCATCGACAGGAGTATAGCCATCGAGCCCCTTCCTGAAATCGGTCTCGAAGATCGGATTTCCCCCAGGCCAGTGATTGCAATGCAATTGAATCCAAAGGTCTCGGATATTTTTCTCAGGTTTGAACAACCGGTCCTGGACCGACCTATACAACCCTACCATGCCGCGGTCGAACAGCGACTTGATCACAGACCGCTCAATAGGAGCCTTGGCAATGCGATGTGAATAGTTCATCCGCAAAAACATATCTGTGCGACCGAAACTGGCCTGAAATTGTGCTGGGTAGCCCGCGAACAACTCGTCACCGCCATGCCCGGTTAGAGACACCTTCACGTGGCGCTGGGCCAGTTGGGAGGTCATGAAATAGGCGAAGCCTCCCTGGGATGCCATCGGAACATCCATATGCCAGAGCAAGTACGGAAGCCGAGTGGCCATGTCCATGGGAGTAGGCTCGCCTTCACAGTATTCGGCTCCCACATGCCTGGCCACGGCCTTGGCGAAACGGGTCTCGTCCAGAAATCCGTTTTCGGCAAACCGGATTGAAAAGGTTTTGAGCCCTTGGCGATGCCGCGCGGCCAGGGCAGCCACCGTGCTGGAATCCAGCCCTCCGCTCAAGTGAGCCCCTAAGGCGGCATCACTTCGACAATGGATCTTGACGGATTCGTCCAGCCGATAGAGCAGTTCTTCTTTTACCGCTTCGTCCGATCGCGAACGGTCATAGTTATAATGTAGCTGCCAGTATTTCCGAATCACAGGCCGTCCGGTCTCCAGATCAACGCTCAACCAATGCCCCGGTTCGACCTCACGGATATTCCGAAACATCGTCTTGCCCCCCAAGGCCCGGCCGCAGAACATATAATCGGCCAACGCCTGGGGATCGAGTGCCCTCGGAACGTCCGGATCCGCAAGGATCGCTTTGATCTCGGAAGCCAGGATCAACTTCGTTGGGCTCAGGTAATAGTAGAGCGGCTTGATGCCCATCCGATCCCGGGCCGAAAACAACCGGCGCCGGCGCCGATCCCATAGAACGAACGAAAACATCCCGTTGAACCGGTTGACGCAATCCTCTCCTTCTTCCTCGTATTGATGGAGAATCACTTCGGTGTCTGAAGACGACGAAAATCGATGGCCCTTCGCTTTCAGCGCTTGCGTCAATTCAAGGTAGTTGTAGATCTCGCCGTTGAAGACCACGCGGACCGAGCCGTCCTCGTTCGACATGGGCTGATGGCCGGTCTCGGAAAGATCGATAATCGATAAGCGGCGATGCCCCAGGCCGACAGGGCCGTCGACATACAGCCCTTCGTCGTCCGGCCCTCGGTGATGGAGCATATCCCGCATGACCGCCAAACGACGGCTATCCACGGCAGTCCGATCAAAATTTATCGCTGCGACAATCCCACACATATTCGATCAATCCTTTCGCTCACCATTTTCCCGCATAGAACCATTCAGCGACATCCCGCTCTGTTCGGATCATCGGGATCGGCTAAGAGTAGGAATTGGGCCAGGGTGCAATCATCACCTGCACGGAATAATGCCGTTTCGGTAGAAAGAAGATCCCTGCAAGCTGCACGACGATGATGCAAACACAGGAGAATCAGACAACAGGAATCGAATCTAACGTCGATCGAGAAAACACCAGCAACTCGTTCTTAGCGCGTCAGGGCTTCCGGCATTGAAAAAATCCGCTCGAGCATCAATGACCTGTCCGGCACACAGAGAACATTAGAATATCCACCTACCTGATTGGCCATCTCCAGGCCTTTAATTTCTTCATACACGCCCCTATCGATGGAAAAAAACCGGTAGGGTACATACTCTCGGATTTTCCGCAGGAGGTCTGCCGGTGAATATCCGGCCATAGCAAAGATGACAGGGTTGACCTCGAGCAGAATAGTCGGGAAAAACTTTTGCAAGGTGCTGGAAGCCCCTTTGATGAAGGCCATTTCTGCGCCTTCGGCATCGCACTTGATAAAATCACATCCGCTCAGACGGTTGTTCAAGACGTACGCGTCCAGGGTCGTGACATCGCACGTCGATTGAACCGATGAAGTGGTCGGCGCCCTGACGGTAGACGCATTGCCACAGGGCTCATCGGGGAAATAATGCATGGTTACTGTACCGTCTCTGTCACCAAGCGCAATGCTATTCAGCTTTACGTTTGTGCACTCGTTTAACCGGCAGTTCGTCTCAAGCACATGATGTGTGCTGATTACCGGCTCAAACGCGTGGACGGCGCCGCGGGGGCCTACGAGCTGGCTTAGGAGCGTGGTATACCAGCCGATATTCGCTCCAACGTCGATCGCGATATTACCTTGCGATAGACATTGTGTAACCACCCTGGTCTCTATCGGCTCATACGATCCCATTCCAAGCAATCCCATATGATATTGCTTCTCCTTCGGATCCACACAAAACTTTCTCCCGTCACGGGAACGAACAATCATTCGATGCTCATCCGAGAGCAAGCGCGCGGCTCTTGTGACCAGATCATCGACCCGCCAAAGTCCCTTTCGGAACGGCGTGTACAGCGAGTACCCTCTCAAGAGTCGAATCACGATCAAACATAAACCGTCGTGGATTCCTCGTGTTATTTGATTCATGAAATATCCCCGCTCCCTCTCAGTGACGAGAAAACTGGCCCGGGCCGTTTTTCAAACTCCCTCCGGCCCGCTTCTCCGGCATTAACTTAAACCCTACCCAGCACCCATCTCCCCAGTTGCATCACCTCGCCGATCAGCCGCCCCCCTTGCCAGTACATGAGGCCCAGATAGGCAAGGGCTCCGGTTCCGATGGCCAGTATCAAGCGAAGTAGATGGCTCATGGTATCGCCGGCATGAACCGTGGAATGAAACGTCGCCACGACAATCGCCATCGCCAGGGTAGCCTTAAATACCGGCGCCACCTCAGCCACAATGGCACTCCAACTGAGGCTCAATTCTATGAGAGCCTTATGCACCATCCACGCCATCATGGCCGGATAGACGAGAGCCCAAACCAATGCGACCCCCATGGCGCCAAACCAGGCTGCGCCGGCCCAAAATGCAAACGGCATGACCAGCACTAGGCCAGCCGTCCACCAGAACAACACCGTGGCACGAAACCGCGCGATCAACACAGGGGGAAACACCGTTTCGAGCGAACGGAATACCGCGGTGCAGCACAGAACTTGAAGCACCGGTACTAACGGCAACCACTTCTCCGTCAACGCGACCCAGACAAGATCCTCGGCGACCAGCGCAAGCCCGATGCACAGCGGGAAGGTCAAACAGGAGACAATCCGTATTTGCCGCAAGAGCACCGAACGCATTTGTTCGACGTTGTCTTGGAGCCCCGCCATAACCGGAAAGGCAAGCTGATTCACGACGACCGAGATTTTATGCACGGGTAACAAGGCGAGCTGTTTAGCCATTGAAAACAGACCCAGCACACCCTCCCCTGAAATTTTTCCGAGCACGAGGGCATCCATTTGGTCGTAGACAGCCCAACAAATACTGCCGCCGAACTTGGCTGAACTGAATCCCAGGATGGCCTTCAGCCGTGGGCTGCCCATCCGTATACCCGGTCTCCACGAAGAAAACTTGAACGTGAGGAGACTCTGGATGAACGCCATCAACAACATGCCCGTCACCAATGTCCATACGCCGACACCGTAAGCAGCTAGCATGACCTGCACCGGCAACGCGATACCGACAGACACGATTTCGGCCTGCGAAGTCTTGTCCAGCGACAGCGCTTTGCGTAACAGACTGTCCGGAACGATCCTGACGGCGGTTAGCGGCAAGGTCAGGCTGACGACTCGCAGGACCTGACACAGCAGTGGAACACCAAACCAGTCCGCAATTGCCGGTGCAGCCGCATAGAGGAGCAGGCAACCGGCGATAGCCGTTACCAACGTACCCCAGAAGCACATGTTCAGTTCACGTTCATCAAGATTCTTGAATTGAATGACCGCTGCGCCTAACCCCATTTCAACCAACAGCGCCAACGCGCCTACCCATATACCGGTCATGGCCATGAGTCCGTAGTCGTTCGGGTCGAGCAGCCTGGCAATGTACAGCGTGCTCAGAAACGAGAGGAATTGGACGAATCCTTTCGACCATCCGACCCAAAATACCGCTTTAGCGATACGATCTTTCATGAGACCCACCGATACAAACAGCCGGTACGCGTAAAAAAAAGCTCCTCACCGGCGTACAGCTGGGAGCCGCTGATCCTCGGAAAAATACCGCCAACGCGGACTGATGCCGGGCGGCTACGATAAACGATCGTTCTACTCTCTTCGTATCGAGGAGGAACTTGACGGCCAGATCGATACGTTCGAATGAGTGCGACGGGCCGTGAGTCGACGCAGATGCTGTCGGATCTCGGCAAAATGCTCCCTGTCGAAAATCATCGTCAGGGAGAGATACACCACGGCCCCCAACAGGGTCTGTAGAACCAGGGAATAGAGCGGCCACGGAGTAACGACCATCTTTCCGAATAGCCAGAGTGAAACGAGCATGATGGCGCCGGCGAAAAACGGGAAACGAATTTCGCCTAGGTAGTCGCGGACCGGAATGCCAAGCACCTGAAGGTTTATAATTGTCGTGATCCCAAACACGACCGGATAGGCCCCCAGCCAGGCTATGCACACGCCAATGACACCGTACTGAACCCCGACGAGAAATGCCGACCCCATTGCGACTGCGGCGATCAGCATATTGATCAGATTGACCGTGGGACGATTGATCGCGAAGACAGCCGGAGAAAGAATCGGACTCAAGGCCCTGAGCGGAAGAGTCAGGCAAAGCAGCTGGAAGGGAACAATGAACGATTCCCACTTCGGACCCAGGATCGGCGGAAGACCCAGCGGCGCCACAGCCGCCATACCTAGAAAAATCGGGACACCGGCAAACGCAATGGTACGGACGGTCCTGAGAATGTTTGTTCTGATCTGTTCCCTGTCATCCTGGATCCTGGCATAGGATGCAAACGATATTTGAGAAATAATCGGCAGCACCTTCTCCATTGGAATTACGGCCAACGATTGAGCCACAGCGTAGCCCCCCAACACCACACCTCCCAGGAACTTTCCTACGATGATATGGTCCGACTGGGTATACACATAATAGAGTAGCCGTGAACCAGTCTCATTCAGACCGTACCGCAGAAGCCTCCCTGATCCCCGAAGGTCAAACAGCGGTGCGATCCAACGGGGGCGCGCAACATTGAACGCAAGCGCCTTGATTCCGAACAGCGCCATCTGCCCGACAATCAACGACCATACACCTAGTCCATTCAGAGCAAGATCCAGCGTCAGTAGGGTGGCGGCAGAATTGGCAAACACTTCAATCTGGGCCTTAATCTTGAAATTCATCTCCCTAACGAACAGGGCCTGCGGAACCACATAGGCCATCGCCAGGAACATGTTACAAGATAGGACTCGGATCATCGTGGCCAGTTCCGGCGTGTCGTAGAATCCGGCCACCCACGGCGCCGAGGCATACGAGACAGTCACCCCGATCAGGCCGGTGATCAACACCCAAGTAAAGATCTGCCGGATCTCCCGCTCCGACAACTCTTTCGCCTGAATGAGGGCCGCGCCGATCCCGAGTTCACTGATACTCGTCAGCAACGCGACAAAACCGGCCGTCATGGCCATCAGGCCATAATCGGCAGGCGACAGCAGCCGAATGAGGAAAATCGTCGAAATCCAAGAAATGAATTGGGCGATGAACGTACCGGCGCTGAGCCAGAGGAATCCTCTGAAAACCTTGGTTCGAAATGTGCTTTCTTCAAGCGCCATGATCACCGCTAGCGGCCAACGACCGTTCAAGCATCTGCGCATCCAAGAAAAACTTGACGGCCCAATTGAGGATTTCGAATCGCCCGTACCCACCCTGGATCGGGTGAGACCCGCTGATGCCTCCATACAGGCCCGGATGATCGGTATGCAAAAACTGAATTGTTCTAAGCGCGGCGTTGGTTCGTCTCATCCCCTCGAGATATTCCGGTTGACCGGTTAACTGGTACAACCGCCCCCAGATGCCTGCCATCTGGGCCTCTCCTGTCAGGCACCGCCAGGCAACAGCAGGCTCCCATTGCTCATCGAACCGGCCGGCCAGGCTGCCGTCCGGCCGTTGCCTTGCCAGCACGGCATCGGCAGCCCTCCGAGCCCTCGCAAGGTACTCTTGGTTCTTCATGAGCGCACCGATTTCCATGATGCCCCTGATGCAGTACGCGATCGTATGAAGCAACGGCTGTGCCGGATCATTCAGACAGTTTGACCTGAACCAGCCGTTCTCAAGCTGCTGCCCCAACGCAAACTCAACGTTTCGAATCGCCGCTTCTTCAAACTCTTCGTCACCCGTTACAAGCGCCAGCTCCATCAGACCCCATGCAGTCCTCGTATTGTACGTATAGGAGCTCATTCGAGAGTTCATGGTGAAGTCGGAGAGCGATTTTCTCCAAGCGCCGTCCGGATCCTGCTGGGAAACCAGGAACTTTCCCGCCTTGACCGCAGATACCAGATAGGTCGATTGCGCGGTCTCCTGGAACGCCCGAATCCACCCGAAAATTACCTGGCCGGTGTTGAAGATCGCGGGAGAGGGCGGCTGATCAATCATGCCGCCCTGCACCGCCCCGTTGTCCAATTGAACCCGGCATTCCCAGTCGGCCATCCGGACGGCCCGATCGGCAAACTCCTGCCGATTGACCAGTCGGGCATAATCGAAGAGCGTGGGAATGATATACCCCGTGGTTTCGGGATATGGAGCAAACCAGCCTCTCCGTTTAAAAAACGGATGATAAATGAGTGCATAGCTGCGGGCCACGCCTCCACCATTGAATGCATCCTGCGCATGGCAAATCCACTCGACACCGGCCTCGATATGCTTCATAGGATCGTGCTTTTCAGAACGCGATCCGGCAAGATAGATTTTGATAAATTCGTGATCGATGAAGGAGGAGTAATACTTTGCTCGTTGCGCGATAGCCGTAATCATCGTGACACCTCCTGCATCTTGACTTCGGAAACGACAAGCTTGTATTTCCCTCCTCGGGTGAAGGGAATGTTTTCAACGTAGTCGAGCCCAATCGATGTATCTCGCCCGAACCTTTCCCTGATAGTCTCGATCATCGGAGCAAGGTTGCTCTCCGTGAAAGAAGAAGTAGGAACGATCCGAAGCTTAAAGGCGTTGATCTTCTCCTGAACGACCTGATACTGCTTCACCCCTTCGATCCAATGAAATGTCGCAAACAGCTGGCCATTCACGTGGCCGCCCAACCTTGTCGGAAGCATATCGATCACCCGTCCGCTGAGGTGACCGATACGGCTGAGTCCTCGGCCACATAGGCAGCGCTCCTGAATCAGTCGACCCGTATCCCCGGTCTCATACCGAAGTAACGGCATGCCTCTGTTGATCAAATCCGTCACGACCAATTGAGTAGTGCCGAATCCGTCCGGGACATGCTCCATGTGGAGAATCTCCTGATTAAGATGAAGCCCCTCATGCGCAGGGCACTCAATGGCGACAATCCCCGTCTCGCTGAGGCCATAGCGATTGTAAACCGGGCATCCGAAGGCTCGCTCCATTGTCACGCGTTGATGGGGATAGAGTGCCTCCGAGGACACGATCACGGAACGGGGTGTGATTCCCTTGAGGGAATTGGCTTCCAGATATTGAGCCAGTATGTAGAGCGCGCTGACATAGGAGATAATGATGTCCGGCTTGAACGCTTTGAGCTGGTTATACATTCGGGCCAGCTCCGTTTCACTCAGCAAGGTAGGATCGATCCTCAAGACTTGGTTTTCTACGCCGAAACGATCGTGCATCGTCCGCTTAAATCTTGCCAGGCCAGGAGAAAGTTCTTCTTGCGGACCTGTTGCCGGCTTGGCCTGAATCCCGTCAAAGACAAACGGGCTCTCGCGCCAGAATGAGAAAAGCTTCAGACCGAAGTCATAACCGGCTACCCGGTTCAGTCGCTTTCCTGCAGCGGTCCTGATCCGGTTGCACGCACGGTCTCGATAGTGGACGGTTGGTAGACCTGAAGAGCCGCTCGTGACTCCCTTGACCAGTTCGCCGGACGGGACATTCGTGGCGATGAGGTCTGCAACTCTCTCCTGAAGCATTCGCTTTGTGATGATTGGAAATTTGGCGAAGTCTTCCAATGAGCGGAAGTCCTGCGGCTCGGCTCCGATCTCTTTGAATTTTTCCTGGTAGTACGGGACGTGCAGGTATGCATGTTCCAGAAGTCGGCTCAGTCGCTCCCATTGCATGGCCCTCAGACGCTCCTCAGGAAACCATTGAGAATCCTCGAAGGTCCGAATGTTCCTCATCAAGTCAGACCCATGCCACCAGTGATACAAGGGCAAGCTGACATGTTTGACAAACTGTGCGTACATTTTATGAACCTTACCCTTCTGCCTTTGGCCCGACCGCCCTCTTATTTGCGCGATTCCAGAAATACATGAAGATCTTTCGAGCTTCCTGAAGACCCGGAGACCAATCGTCCCAGGACCAAATGTCCCCTTTCACCCGCCAGCGAAGACCATCGAGCAGGAAATCGACACACTCTCTCCACCTCGGCGGCAATGGCACGCTGCTGATAGGAAAATCGTCGCGGAGCACCAGTTCGAGCCGCTTGAGATCGGCATGCAGATACTGGCTGGCAATCTTGAGGCGATAGGCCTGATTGTGCTGAACGGGCCTCCCCAGTCGGCTTTCATACAGCCAAAATGGAAAGTCCATCCCCGCGTGCAGTGAACCGGGCAGGGAGGCCCAGAAACGGCCGTTGACCTCCATCAAGACAACATCCTGGGTGCCCGGCACAGCCTTCCACTCGACCTGTGCAACGCCTTCCCATCCCATGGCTTGCAGAAAGCGGATCGAGTACTCCTGCACCTTCGGCCAGATCGGCATGCTTTCGTACCGCACCGGCACCCCCCCAGTCGGCATAAGCTCCCGACCGCGGTGATACTGATAGCAGGCCAGCGGCTGGCCGCCATGCATGAGCACGCCGAACCCTATCCCATGCCCCACACAGAACTCCTGCACAATCGGCACGACCGAATGCCGAAAGTAGATGCCGAGGAGCTTCCGTAGCGAGTCCTCGTCGTTCGCGAACGTGACCTTGAAGTCATAGGATGATCCTGATGTGCCAAGCGGTTTCTGATTCGGTTTAACGACGACTGGAAAGTGAAGCCCCCCAATGCGCGCATCTACTTCCTGCATTGAGCGTGGAGCCATCGTTTTGGGAATCGGAATCTCATGCTGCTGGGCCAGCAGATACTGACCTCGTTTGTCGAGGGCCAGCGCCACCGCCTCGCGGGAGGCCATAGCAAGCGGCGCGATCGCCTCGATCACGTCCCGATGTTCGTTGAGAACCGCAACTGTGGACTCGACGACCGGAATCACGAGGCGAACACGAAACCGCTTAGCCGCCTCGCAGATCGAGTCCACGAACGCTTCCGGCTGCTCAAACGGCGAGGGATAGACCCACCGGGCTGCCGCATACCGGGAACAAAATCCCAGGCTGTCCATAGCCGGTCCGGCCGCCACAACTGAGAGGCCGCGCCGACCGAGAGAGCGAATGACCGCGAGGCCTTGTCGCTGATCTGCTCCTGTTACTAATACATCCATTTTCCCCTTAGTCGCGCACCAAGCTGTTTTTAGCGCCGCGCGATCAGATGTGTGGGCACAGTTAGGAGACGGCACGAACTGCGATGATTGAAATTGCGCCAGGTATGTGTGTGTGATTCGCTGTCAGGGAAACGTCTGGCTTCGTGTAAATCCGTTCATGCAGAAAGCCGTAAACGTTTCACAGTACCGGCTAGCGCGGTGAGGCCCGATTGGAGATTTTCCGCTGTCCCACTCACCCTTGCAGCTTGGCGTCCCCCGAAACCGTCCTTGAATCGGTATAGTCCGTGCGCGAGCGATTGTGAATCCTGGGCCGAAGCTGGGACACCTCCGAAATTGAACTCCCTGCATCCAAGTTCCACGCAACGGCTGAGCACCTTCCAAAACAGCAATGCCGGCGCGTCCAGTTCGAATCCCTTCGACTCGCTGCCACCGAGCACGTATAAGGCCCGGCCAGAGTACATCGAGATGAACGCGGCCGAAACAGGCCGACCTTCGTAGCGCATCAAAAATAGACGTCCGAGATTTCTCTCGAAGTATCGCCGGCCCATCTGTTCATAATAGGCTTCGCCTTGAAGACCAAAATACTCTCCGCGCTCTACCCTCCGATCGCGCGAACCGATCTGTAGTCGCCGTAACTCCTGCATGGCCTCGACCGAACAGGCCTCCTCGAACACCAATCCGTGCTTGCCCGCCTTCTTGATCTTCCGCTGATGATGAGTCGAGAGCTGCTTCCATCGTTCTTCGTCGGAACTCGTGAGATCCACAATAAATTCAATCCTCGGCGTGGCAACAAGCCCAAGATGGTCCAGATTTGAGAGCGGCACACCGGAATAATGGGACTGCAGCGTGAGACCGCGATATCCCCCTGCCCTTGCGAACTCGACTATCCGATCCATCATCGCACGAGCCAAGTCTGGATCGTTTGCCTGAACGGCCGGAAAAGTTTCAAAGTCGAGGCGTCTGAGAAAACGCCCAATGACCGGCCTGGACGAGTGTCGTTCGTTTGCCAACGCGATCCCAATACAGCGGCCTTGCTCGTCCAGCCCGCGGAAATACAGAGGCTCGGCATAGTCCGATCGCCAGGTCTCGGCCCATTCCTGGCTGTGGTAAATGTTCCCATCGAATCGCTCGATCAATTGAACCCATTCCGCCCCGGGCGATCTATCAACTTTAAGCTGCATGACTCTCGGCCTCTAAACCGCTGAGACGATCGAGCTGTTGCGCAAGACAGCGGGCAATGGACTGAATCTCATACTCAGCAAGCGCACCGTTCTTCCCGGTCTGGGCGAATTCGCCGGCCGGATTCAAGGACCTGACAATGAACTCCTTGATCCCAGCCGTATCTGAAGTGCTGAAGGCGGCGCCGGCCTTGGTGGAATGAACTAGATCGCGTGTCGCCCCTGCCTCGGCCATGGCAAGAATCGTGGTTCCGGTTCCCATATAGTCGTAGGCCTTCGCTGGAATCTGATAGGGTTGGTTGGGCGCCAACAGGAGAGCGAGATGGCTCTGTTTAACCATCTCGATCGCTCGGCTATAGGACACCGACTCCAGTACCTCCACAATCCCGCCGAGCCGATATTCCTGAACCATTCCATCGATCGGCCGGCCGTCGATGAACTGACATTGGCCGACCAACCTGATCCGGATCGCATGGGCATCTATCCGGCCTTCTTCGATCAGCTCATGAACGGCTTTGAACACCGGCTCTGGTGTCCTTCCGAAATACAGCGTTCCGGTATAGATGATCGTGAACACCTTATCTTTCTCCACATGACCGAAACTCGAGAAAAACTCCCCATCGAATCCATTCGTGATACAGATAAACCGGTCTGTCAACCTGGATCCGTAAGCCTTTTTAAAGGCCTCACATAACATCTCGGTATTCGCAACAACCAAATCAGCTTTCTGAACCATCTTCCATTCCAGCCATCGCTCGATTTTCAACGATGCCGCGCAGGTGACGTACATCCTCTTGGAACCGCCCGTCATCCATGGGTCACGATAGTCGGCGATCCACCGGACGCCTGTCAGGCACTTCAGCACCCATCCGACCAGGTGAACTGAATAGGGCGGACTGGAGGTCAGGATGCAATCGATCTTTTCTCGCCGAATTAGACGAACGGCTTGGAACACGGCGGGCCACATCCAGTTTCGCTGCTCGTCCGGAAGCGACAAAAAGGACAGGATGTACCGCCGAAGTTTCCGGGATAGGGTCTCTGCCATGCGACCGGGCGGCATGGCTGGCCGAGAACCGCTTCCCGATATACTTGCCGTCGCATTCGAGGGTCTGAACAGACGCAGGACTATTCGTTTGAGTCCCAAATAGATTGGCGAAAGCGTGGGCATCCGTCCAGCCTTAGAAATCTTCACTGAACCGACGTACTTCAGCTTCTCGTCATCCTTCTTTTCCAGATAATCGTCCTTCAAGGTCAAGACAAAAGGCTCCCAACCAAACCGCGGCAGTTGCCGAACAAAGTTGGCAGCACGCAGCCCGCCCACTTCGGCACTGGGTGGAAAATGATAGGAGATGAGGAGAATCTTCTTGGCCATATCGGATGACTGAATCAAAATAATCGGCTTTCTATCGGCAACCAGTTCCACAGACCATCGGCTCAACCGGCCGTTCTAAATATATGACGCTTGAAAATCATTTGCAGGGTCGAAGCGATATTTTTGACTGACACCTTCGCAAGATAATTCCGAATGCCGACACCAAGGTAGAACGACAGCGGTGGCAAGAAGACAAATTTGAGGGATCTCATTCGCACAATACGATTGATGATGTCTTGAAAGTAAATATTATTAACCCGCTTCCAGAACAGATCGGACTTCCCCTTATACACATTTTCTAAGCGAAGAATAAACCGTTGAAATCGCTCCGCTTCTTTCCCCCTCATCAGAGAAGGAACATGATGCACGAGTTGGACTGGGCACACCATTCGGTTTACCAGATCATCAGCTTCGGTAATCTCAACGCCATAAATGAAACTCCGATTCGAGAATCGATGCGGTTCATCGAAAATAAAGTTGCCTAGGCTATAGACGATCTCACCGTGCTTGTATCTCTCGATCCCTTGAGGGTAGTGAGGCCCATGTCCAAGAATCAGTGAAGCCCCATGATCGATCATGGCTCTGGCCTGTTCTCTTTGATAGGGCAGCGGATAGAAGCAATATTCAATGCCCCAATGCAGCGAAACGATGACCTGATACCCGGCCCCCTTTAACGCTGAAACCTTCGACAGGATCTTACCTATCCGGTAGTCTGAAACACCGGCCCTATTGCTTCTTGCCCGTCTCGTGCTGGCAGAATAGATAAAAACATGGGACAGAAAAGCAATCTTCTTGCCTTTAAACTCCATGACCAGCGGGCGGTTAGCTTCTTCATAATCCCGCCCTGCTCCCACATGTTTAATCCCTGCGGCATCCAAATGCGCCAATGTTTCAGCGAGCGTGCCTTCCCCATAGTCAAGCATGTGATTGTTCCCCAGCGACACAACCACAGTGCCCAGGTTCTTGAGTATTTGAAGGCTCTCAGGGTGACAACGAAACGTAACATTAGGATCTTGAATTGCGTTCGGTGAGCCTTTTGTTCCAACGGGATTTTCGAGGTTAAGAAAAATTAAATCGTCGTCTCGGAGAACCGTCTGAAGCTCGCCGAATTGAAAATCCTGGGGATTTTCTTTGAAATGTTTTCCGACCTGCCGATCCAGCATGACATCGCCCATCGCCACAAGTCGGTATGCCGTACGATCACTCGCCATCATGACTCCCGTTCTATGCCATTCAGCCCAAAGTTTTCCGCGCAACCCACCTGAGCAGCGTTACGACCATGCCCGCGTGTATCAGCCTACTGCTTCGAGCGTATCGAGCTCTTCCTCATACACAGCGCCACGACAATCTAACCGATCACGCATTTCGAGAGAGCAGGATATCTTCCCTCAATTAGAACCTTCATGCGTTCGTTGAATTTCAAGGCCGCGACACTAAATAGAACGGAGGCCGCGATAAAAACAACAACCCCTAACAGCGAGGAAAGAGGCGTTCGAGGTTCCCATGTCATAGCTTGACGCAAGGGGTCATGAATGAGGAACAACGGGAAGGAAAGATCGCCCCAGAACGGTAAAAATCCGAGATTCCGTAAACCTGCATTTGTACTGGCGAACACACTTTGTGGGATCGATTGCTCGAGTGCAACCCCAACACCAAACTCAAATACCCTGTTGAGGGGGAACCAATGCATCTGATTACCGGACAATATCTCTGAATCTGCAACCACAATTCTCGAAATATAGCTGATGCAGAAAAGCAGGCCCAAGCATAACCACGGAGACCGTTTCAGCCCTTGAGCGATAAGCGGATAGAAAAGATACATCGTCATGATCAGCCCGATAAACCAGCTCGACCAAACGAGAGGGCCACCCCACTTTCCAGCAAACGCGTTAAGCCCGGTGAGGGCTAACATGAAATCCATCCATCCGAATCCTGGGAGTACGCTAAACGGGCTGTCGTGAAGGAGGCTGCTTCGTATTGCAATCCCGATGTGGATGGCAAGTGCAAAGAGCAAACTAAAATAGTAAACCGGGTAAATTCTTATGACTCTTCTCAGGACAAAGGGCGCCAAGTCTACCCGCTGCCCCCGATATGTGTAGCCAAGTCCAAATCCGCTGATGACCAAGAATATTGTGACGCCAATTTCCCCCCACGTATTCCAATAGAAGGGAAAGAGTCCGAAGTGGGCCTGACCCGGTCCTGGCCAAGATGAGCTGAGCGTGATGAGCGCATGAGAGAGAATGACCATGGAAACAGCGATCACTCTCAGCAGGTCTATAGCGACGACTCTTTCTTTCTGCATTTTTTCTGATCGGATCGAAGAGTGGTCGACACGAAAGGGGAGTAACGAGCGTCATCCTCACACTGGAATCGATCTTCTCGAATCACCGAGCTCCAGTACTCACACACTGTTTCCTCAAGAGAGCGGCCACTGCTGTCAGGCCGACCATTGGATACGGCTCTTTACTCACGTCATAATGATGATGAAGAGCCGGTGTCGTATTCACCTCATTGATGACACCGCCGCTTTCTTTAAGCGGCAAAGAGGGATCGGTCGTAATCACATCAACCCCGAGGAAGTCGGATCGAATAATCTTCGCTGCTGATTCCGCATCGCCTTTTATCGAATCACATACCAAGTCTGTTACATCCTCGTTATAGACCGTACGATTCTCGACCGTTTGTTTTGAGGCTTCATCGACACTCTTAATCATAAAGCTGAACCCGTCCTCAGGGATCGACTCAAGTGAAAGCCCATAGTGTTTGAGATGGAACCGGCTGTCGCGATCATTGGCCAGCGCCTCTCTTCGTTGTTCGCACCTTCGATTGTTTTCCGACGTGATCAGATCTATCACCGTTCTTTTACCATCCCCCGCAAGGGAAAGCCCCTTCCGTCGGACTATATTGGCCACCTTTCCTTCGATGACGAGTATCCGGTAAGACTCCCCTGGAATTTGCGGCTCCATCAATAGTTCATTGCTATACAATGACGCCAAAATGATGGCCTTCCGGCATTCAGGCCTTGTCTGGATATGGGTTGTGACCCCTTTCCCTCCATAGCCGTCTGCAGGCTTTACCACACAGCCATTCGGATATCGGTCCAGAAAATGATAGGCTACAGTGAGATTAGTTCGTTGGAACACAATGTAGTCTGGAACGGCAATTCCCTGCCGCTTCAATAGGAGATGAACAAGGGGCTTCTTCCCTGCCAAAGCCAGCGTAACAGGATTGTCGAGCTCTAACTGATGATTGTTGATTCGGATCGCCTGATCGCCAAGATCCAGTTCCCAAATGTCTTCGGCGAGCACATGAAACGTTCCTCCAAGATGATGGGCAATAGCACCCCACATCTCTCGATACTCAGAAACCCTGTGCTCGAAGTACACCTGGCTCGACGTGTTCCGCTTCTCCTCCCACAGCTTCCGAAATCGCAAGACCAATCTTTCGAACTCTAAGATCGAATTATTCATGATGCCCTGCGAGCGATCGTTCTGCCTGACCATGAACGCATCCGCTTGAGCAACCCCCAGGCCATCACGAAAAATGGCCTTAAGTCTTTCCTGTTAAACCAGGCCGCCTCCTCCAAACCCTTCAATGACCGGAACCAGTCCCCAAAGGATAAGGTCCCCTCCTGATAATAATCGTTCGAGGAGATCAGATCGAAATCCTCGATCATCCAGCGACGACCCTCCCTTGGAATGATCATCGGCTGCTTCTGGCCTGTAAGATCGAGATAGAGCGCTTTGACCACATCCATGTCGTCCTCGGCGACGAAAAGACGGAACGCCTGACCGACCCGCGGGTTGATGTCGAGCACCTTGTACTGGCCGTCGCGGGGATCGAATCGATACCCGATATCGAGGACTCCTCGGTAATGAATCGCTTTCATGAACTGCATCGTCACTTTGCCGACCGCCTCATTCCAACGGCACTCTCCGAGCGAGGTACAGCCGACGTGGATCGGAAACTGCCTGACTTTGTATCCAGTGAGACCGATCGGGCAATCGGAAGTTCCATTGAAGTACCCGTTGAACATGAAGATTTGGTCATCTCCCCCGGGGATATACTCTTGAAGCATCAGGTTGGGAAAGCCCGGCTCCTCCATCTCCTTATACTGTGCAAGCAACTCTTTCTCCGAATGGACTACGACCATCTTCTTCTTGCCGCGCGCTTGCAGACGGTTTCCGAAAATCCCTTTTAACATCAGCGGAAACTTGACTCTGTGCAGAGAGGCCTCCACATCTTCCAGCCGTTCAGGGAACAGAGTGAAGGGGGTAGGAACCCCGTGCCGGGCAACCAGATCATACATCCCTTTCTTGCTGATCAGCTCCCGCATCAAACTCGGGGCGTTAGCAGGGAAGATAAACCATCGGCTCAACGGCTCGGCATACTCGGTGACAAAGACAGCGGTCTCATCCGATGTCGGGATCAAGATCGATGTGCGTCCGACTTCCTTCCCGACCCTCAGGAGCTCTTCCAGAAACCGCTCTGGGTGGGCTTCATCGTATCCATAGAGGAAGCTCTGCTTGCAGTACCGTGAGAGCATCCCTGGAGATCGGGGGTCGGCATCGACTCCGTAGACCGGGACACCCTGCTCTCCCAGACTGCGCATGATGGCCAGCGCCCCAAGTTTGCAGTTTACGACCACCACCGGCATCGATGTATTCTGAATTCGCAACGTGGTTTCCGCCTTTTGGATTAGGAACGTCCCGATTAGATCGACAAACGGAGCGCCTCTCTGCGCGCTGCGGCAGGCTCCAATCCACCATTGACCAAGGAAGGCACTGTGTCGAGATCGTCGATGTGGCTGAGCACGAACTCCAAATCCACTTCCTGGCCCGACTGCCTCAGATATGCCGCGCTTCTCCCTCCGCGAACTTCCTCCGGGCTCTTCCCGCTCCAGTGGGAGATATACTCGCTCGTCGCCTCGGTCTCAGGAATATAGCCCGATGCCACCAGCTGTTCGGCAACCCAGGCGCATCCCATCTGGTCCTCTCGGCGGAACTGGTTTCGAGTCCCAGCCCCGAGAACGGCAATCCGACGATGCCTACCGGACAGATGACGGGCGACGGCGGAGAAATTCCTAAAGCATGCGGCATACACAGCCTCGGCTCCGACCGCATTCAACAGCAATTGCGTTCCGGACGAGGACACTAACACCATCGGTCGATGCACGTCGGTTCGTTCTGCAATCTTCGCCGGACTATTGTTCACATCGAAGCCCACAGGCATATTCCCGCCCAATTCTCCTACAAGGAGCGGCTCCTTGAGCCTCGACGCAATACGGAACGCCTCATCGGTCGTCTGTGCCGGAAACACACTCCGTCCAAGATTGACCGCCGTAGTCGCCGTGGTCGTCGCTCGAATCACGTCCACCACGACAATGGCATACCCTTCCCGATACCGTTCTGCGCTCTCCGGAAATGAGTCGATGACCACTGAGCCTCTCATGCTCCCTCCTAGCAAGATGCTGAAAAAGTCCACCAGCGGCGTTCTCGCATCACTCAGAGGCTCAACGTACCGAAGCGTACGCCTCGCCCCTTCGCTCGCTGCGGCCTTGCTGGATGGCCTTTTTGAGCATTCTGTGATTAATGTGACATCAGTGCCATACGTAAGATTTCACTGACGCTTTATTCATAAATCACGTTTTTCCGCAGCCTCCTACGCGTATAGACCGTTTTGGGCAGGCCCCTTGGGCCGCAAGATCATTTGCTGAAACGCATCGGAGTGCAATCCCCTGCGATAAATCTCCACCCGCAGCAATTCTTCCAACCGGACGTTACTGAGATGCACACGTGGGCCGAAATGATTGAGCAGCGCAAATTGACTTGGCTTGTTCGGCGCCTCGAAGATTGTCCGGTCCATCCCGTAGGCCTCGACGAACCGCTCCGCGAATCCCGCGTTCAACTTGCCTTTTCCGTCAAACAGGCCTACGTCTTGCGCGCTCTCACGCCCTTCGACCACAATCTTGCCCGCCCCGGCATCGAGCCAGCGCTTTCCCTGGTCGACCAGTTCCGTCACTACATCCTCTGTAAACGTTCCTCCATGCTTCTCGCCGATCTCGAACTGGACAGTAAGCCCGCGTTCGGAAGCGAGACGCACGACTTCGTGGGGGTTCAGAACATTCTCGATGAATCCCGCCCCTGCTTCGATCCCCGTCACACCGATGTCGGCGCAGAGGTCGAGAAACTCCGGAAGTTTTTTGAAATAGACAGCGATCTCGAATGGCCCCCCTCCCGTGCAGACGGGAACATTGAGGCGCCGCGCCGCATCGACCTTTTTGCGTGTCGCCATCTCGCTGGCAACCTGCCAGCAGGCCATCGAAATTTTCAGCGAGGAGATCAAATGCCTGCTCTGCTCCAGGTGACTCTCCAGCGTGACCGGATCATAGCCTGGATCAAATGGGCTGGTGAGCGGAGGGAGTTCAACCACGCCGATCTCACACATATAATCGCGTGTGTGCCGGATCTTTCCGTTGGATTTATGAGTGTCGGTGATCATGAGTCACTCTCCTTGTTTTAATAACAACTCACTCCCATTCATTACCTGTTGATCGACAGCGACACCTCGTGAGCGAGACGCGCGCGATCCGAACTGTACCCCGCCCCCAAACTCAATCGAGTTAGAACAGGGTGTAAATGAATGGCGCGACAGCCGAACCCTGCGTCAGGACTATCAGACTGCCAAGCAGCACCAACACCGTAACGATGG
Source organism: Nitrospira sp. (assembly GCA_031405355.1). Taxonomy (GTDB): domain Bacteria; phylum Nitrospirota; class Nitrospiria; order Nitrospirales; family Nitrospiraceae; genus Palsa-1315. Next base: position 17,795 of record JANNIV010000266.1, on the reverse strand, counting down.
GAAGGAGCCAGAATTTCTTCCGTTCCCTCATGAAAGCCCAGAGTTCCATCACAAACTCGCCCATGGCACACCTCCTTCCACTGGTTAGGCTCAAAATTGATATTTCATATGGGAATGGGGTCGCGGAGCTCGAACCACTCTGTAGGTCGTGCTCGATTCGGCAAATGTCTGCCGCATCGATTTCTTCCCCAGAAGACGAAAGATGAGGCCCATCGGCGTCACGATCCCATAAAACACGATACTGAGCAGAATCCGTGTATTGATCCATCCAAGAATATGCCCGACCCACATCCACCCTTTGTGGATCGGCCCCAAGACCTGGGGCAGTATGGCGCCGAACAGGATCAGGGTCCCACCGAGGCCGATCGCCCAGAGCCGGAACGGCTCGCCCCGAAAGACGAGCGGCCAGAAGCCGATCACGGTGAAGACCGCGCCGACCAATAGCCCAAACTGACGAAGCTCTTTCCTTGTGGCTGCTTGTTCCATGGTCTCTCTCCCCCCGTTCAGCTAATCGAGTTCGAATTCTTTCTTCCAATCCGAGTCCCCTTCCAGGGGCTTCTGATCCTCTTTCCGCAGCACGTAATTCTCGATCACCAGGACATCCATCTCCGTCCGCATGAAACAGCGATAGGCATCCTCCGGCGTGCATACAATGGGTTCGCCTCGCACGTTAAACGACGTATTCACACAGGTGGCATAGCCCGTCTTCGCCTCAAACGCCTTGAGCAACTTATAGTAGCGTGGGTTCGTCTCTTCATGAACCGTCTGGACTCGGGCCGAGTAGTCGATGTGCGTGACGGACGGAATATCCGAACGCGGCACATTGAGGAGATCAATGCCCCAGAGCTCCTTCTTCCCAGGATCGAAGGGCAATCGTCGCTTCGCAAGCACGGGCGCCACGAGCAGCATGTAGGGGCTATCGCAGTTCATTTGGAAATAGTCCGACACCCGTTCTCGCAACACCGACGGCGCAAAGGGTCTGAACGACTCCCGATACTTGATCTTGAGGTTCAACACGGATTGCATTTTCGTGTTCCGCGCATCGCCGAGAATGCTGCGCCCGCCCAGCGAGCGTGGCCCAAACTCCATCCGTCCCTGGTGCCACCCCACGACCTTGCCCTCGGCCAACTCCTCGGCCACCCGCCCATACAACTCCGTCTCTTCGATTCGACAATAGACCGCTCCAATCCCTTTCAACCTGACTTCGACGTCCTCATTGCTGAAGGCCGGGCCGAGGTAGCTCCCCTTCATCTTGTCGTGGACATTGTCCGAGATCCTGGGCTGGTTCTCATACTGGTGCCATACGCTCAGCGCCGCGCCCACGGCGCCGCCGGCATCGCCGGCAGCCGGCTGAATCCAAATCCCGGCAAAGGGCCCCTCGCGAAGAACCCGGCCATTGCCCACACAATTGAGCGCCACACCGCCGGCCAAACAGAGATGCTCCACGCCCGTTTCCCGGTGCATCGTCCGCGACAGCCGCAGCATCACTTCCTCAGTCACCTCCTGAATCGAACGAGCCAAATCCATTTCCCGCTGCCCGAACTTGGATTCTGGTTTACGCGGAGGGCCGCCGAATATGCCGTCGAACTTCCGGCTCGTCATGGTCAAGCCCGTGCAGTAGTTGAAAAACTCCATGTTCATTCTGAACGTGCCGTCCGGCTTGAGATCGATCAGATGTTCGTAGATGGCCTTGACGTACTTCGGCTCTCCGTACGGCGCCAACCCCATGACTTTGTATTCCCCGGAATTGACCTTGAACCCCGTATAATAGGTGAAGGCCGAATACAGCAGCCCGATCGAGTGCGGAAAGGGAATCTCCCACAGCGGAGTCAGCTTGTTGCCCTCCCCCAGCCACGCTGACGTCGTCGCCCACTCGCCGACCCCGTCCATGCAGAGCACCCCCGCCCGCTCGTAGGGGGAGGCGTAGAAGGCCGACGCGGCATGGGACTCATGATGTTCGCCAAAGAGGAACTCCGGCAAGGCCGATTTGCTGAGGCCGGGCGCACAGGCCAACACTTCTTTTTGCAGCACGGTCCGCAGCAGGAGTTTCTCTTTCAACCACACGGGCATGGCAGCCAGGAACGATTGAATTCCTTTGGGCGCGAAGTCCACGTACGTTTCCAATAGCCGCTCAAACTTGATCAGCGGCTTGTCGTAAAACACGACATATTTCAGATCCTTGATGCCGATCCCGGCCTGGGCCAGACAATATTCCACCGCGCGGCGGGGGAATCCCGGATCGTGCTTCTTGCGGGTAAACCGCTCTTCTTGGGCCGCCGCCACAATCTCGCCATCGTGGACCAGGCAAGCGGCGCTGTCGTGGTAGTACGCAGAAATGCCAAGTATATACATGCTCTCACCTCCTCACTGACAAGCTGCCGCCATTCCGGCGACACACGCCGGCTTTCATCTCTTATTGTGAAACAGATTCCCGTACCGCCAACATCACGACTGACAGGGCCACGCACAGAGTCGGGTTCCTGCCCACGATCAAAAACTCCCTACCAAGTACGCGTGCGTCATCTAGAATTTCACCTATTTACAACAAGCTGAGAGTCAAGGATCACTCGAGCCTGGAATGAAATGGCCTTCAGGAGCAGCACTACCCTGCTGACCCCATCTAATTTCTTTTCGAAGACTGCTTCCAACCCACACAATGGTCCATCCTGTATTCGTACCACTTGCCCGGGAATAAACCGGTTCTCAGAGAATTCAATCGCTCCATTTATGGCTTGGCTACGAATGGCGTGAACAATCGACTCATCGACCATGGAGGGGCCGCTGCCGAATGTCACGATACTCTTGACTCCCTGGGCATACGCCACCGCTCGCAACTGACTCGACGCGTCAAACTTCGCGAACAAATACCCTGGGAACAAGGGCGATGTCCTTAAACAGCACTCTCCACGAAGCGCTTTCCGCTCCCTCAGCATCGGAAGAAAGACTTCTATGCCCAAGCGGTCGAGGCTGGCGCAGGCCGTGACTTCAGAGCGCATTTTCGTACTCACCGCATACCAACACTTCATATCCCATTCCGACTCGCCCGAATCGTTCGCTTTCGCGCTGTTGGGGTCGAGATGGACGACCGCGCTCTTTTTACACAGTTGCATGTGAACGGTCCCCCTGTTTTTCAAAGATATACCGAACATGCTGAACGACCTGGTTGATGGGGCCAAAGGAGAAATCCCTCAGCAACCACCTTAGACGCTGTTCCGTCTTACTGAGATTCAGATAATGACGGACCTTTGAGAGCAACGGCCCATCCATGCGCGGCTGCTCAGAATCAAGTTCCCAAGGATGGAAATACATGACAAGCTGCGATCCCTGCTTCTCAAGATTCTCCAGAAACATTTTCGAAGCGGCATAGGGAAAGAGGCGAAAATATCCCCCACCGGCGACAGGCAGCTGAAATCCACAGACGTTCATTGTTGACGGAGACACCTCCCAAATTGTTCCAGTCTCGGTCTCAAGTTGGTACGGTCCAGCCCCGGCCATGGTGATCCCCTGGGTGCCTTGAAATCGGTTATAGATACTCGAATCATACCGATACCCTTCTTCAATCAAGATGGAAATGGCCCATCTCGTTCGAGACGTAATCGAGAAACTCGGCGCTCGGTATCCCATAACTTGCCTGCCAGTCAGGTCTTCCAAAATGTGTTTTGACCGCCTGACATCCTCACGAAATTGAGCAGGCGTCTGTGTGTGAACGAGTTCGTGGCCATACCCATGCGACGCAATTTCATGACCTTGTTGCGCCAGATTTCTCACCATTTCCGGATGCCGTTCTGCAACCCACCCAAGAATGAAAAATGTAGCCTTAGTCGAATGCTCCGATAGCAGCTCGGTGACTTTCCTCGTATTGCGCTCGACCCGGCTCCCCAGCTGATTCCACTCACGCCTTCTCGCAGCCGACCAGAATGCCGCAACCTGAAAATGCTCCTCGACATCAAACGACAGAACATGCCTCAACTTCCCCTGAGCTATCTCGCCAGAACAGATCAACGTGCACCTTCCCCCAGCATCACGACTCGGACCGTATGCATCAAAATTTTCAGGTCGAACAAGAGCGAAAAGTTCTTCACATAGTACAAATCATATTGCAGCTTCATGTGGGATTCTTCCTGCGAAGCCCCGTAGCAATACCTGACTTGCGCCCACCCGGTTATGCCGGGCCTGACCGTATACCGGATATCGTAATAGGGAATAGTCAACCGCAACTCCTGCACAAATTCAGGCCGTTCAGGACGCGGCCCAACCAGACTCATCTCCCCTCGGAACACATTCACTAGCTGTGGGAGCTCATCGAGGCGAGTCTTTCGCAACCACCATCCGATGCGGGACACGCGCGGGTCGTTGGCTTGAGCCCATCGAGGCCCGGACTTCTCGGCATCGTGCTGCATCGAGCGAAACTTCCAGATCGAGAAGAGCCGTCCGCGTAACCCGACACGGATCTGGCGGTACAATATCGGGCCCGGTGAGTCCACTCGTATGAGCGCCGCAATGAGGAGCAAGAGAGGGGTCAACGCCACCAATCCCACTGCAGACACCGCCACATCGAGGAGTCTCTTACAGACCAGCGCTATCAACCCGCGGCGAAACCCCATCGAGAAAATTAACGTGCTCGGACGAAGCGAATCGATCAAGAGACGCCCCGATGCCGTTTCGAACAGATGGTGGCCGTCAAGAATGTTGACTCCCATCGTCTTAAAATCGAGAAGCGCCTGAACCGGCAGAAACATACGATGTTCCGCCAGACACACGGCGATGGTATCCACATGATACTGCTGAACCATCTGGCCCAACTGCTCATACGTCCCGATAATGCGTGGTTCGACAAGCTGTTCGCCTACTCGCTCAGCAGCCTCGTCCAGGAATCCGACGATATTAAACATCAACCAGGGTTTCGACCGGATGACCTGACTCAAGTCAACGGCCAACTGCCCTGTCCCAAGAATGAGCAGACGCTTCTTGAGACCTGGCGCGCGCCATGACACATGTGCGCGGTCAGGAAAAAAGCTGGACAGAAGCGCGGGCGCTTCCTGAATCCTCTTATGCGTGACTTCTGACATCTTCATTTGTGTAAGCCGCTGTGTACATGAGATACGGCGCATACTCCATTTCCACCTGCGTCAAAACGATACCCGCTGCATCGGCAGTCTCGCCAAGCGTGTCCAACGCCTTTTTCACGATGTCCTGACTTGTCCCACCAGCGCGAACGACGAAGACTGTCATGTCGGCCAAGCCGCTGAGCGCGTTCACGTCGGCCAACGGAAGAACCGGAGGCGCATCTAAAATCACATGGTCGTAGCGTGCCCTAAGCGCCGGCAAGAACTTCTTGACATACTGAATGCCCGAAAGACCGGACGGACGGACAGCGGGAGAGCCGGTGGGCAAAATCCATAGCGGCAGACCGTCGCACTGATGAAGACAGTTCTCAAGAATCGCACCCCCCTGCAGCACATCCCCTATGCCAGGCCCCGCGGGAATTCCCATATAGTCGTGCACCATTGGGCGTTTAAAGTCGCAATCGATCAGCAAGGTAGACTTGTTCAAATCGTGGGCGAGGATATACGCGAGATTCACCGCCGTCGTTGTTTTCCCTTCGCCCATCACGCTGCTAGTCACCAACGTAACCACATTTCTTTTCTCTGAGGTCATGATGACCAGCCGCGTCGACCCAACACGATATTGTTCAGCCATCAGCGAAGCCGGCACCCACTTGGCGATCAAGTGGAATTTCGCGGGCAAGTTCTGTACAGAGCCGCCGTATCTTTTCCCACCAGACGTCCCGCCGACGCCCTTCTTTCGATCGCCGTGATAGGAAGGCGCGCCCTCGGGCAATTTCGCCAGCATGTTTGGACCTGTCAGCGCAGCAAGTGACTGCCCTATGGCGATCCCGCTTGTCACACTTGCAAATGCGGGAATAGATGCGATGACCGGTAAACCGAGATACTTTTCGACATCTTCCGGCCTCCGGAACCCGGTTTTCATGAACTCAGCCCCAATGGCCGATCCAAATCCAACGAGACATCCAACCAGAAGACCGCCAAGCAGGAAATGGATTTGATTGGGAGGCTCCGGCGAAACGGGAAAATTGGCCGCCTCGATAATTCGATATTGTTCGCCGAATTGTTGGTTTTCGTAGTTCGCCAACATTCTGGCATTCGTCCGTTTATCGAGAAGGGATTGATAGGCCTTCTGCATATTCTCATGGTCTCTGAGCAACACCGCCAATCGCTGCTCCCTCCCTGGCATACGCTCGACTCGACCCTCTATTTCCTGGATCTGCCGAATATTATTGGCTTGCCTTTCCTTGAGCGCGGCGATCTCCCTCTTCGTTTCGCTGCGCTCATGCATCAACTCGCGCAAGTACGGATCGGTCTGCTTGCGGCCGATTCCACCATTCTCATCGGCCTTCCCCGCTGCCGTCTCACTCACACCGAGCTGACTGCCATCGAGCTGCAGCAATAACTCCATCTGACGAATCTCTTGTCGTATCTGCACAACGTCCGGATAGCTCTCCTTGTAGGTTCCCAAGAGTTCTTGCAACTTTTGTTTCAGCTCTCGAAGTTTGATGAGCCGAGGATCGATCGGCCTGGTGTCGCCCACTCTCCGATCCCGATCAATCCCGGTCAGGGAATTATCAGAAAATTCCCTGATCGACTTTTCCAACGCGGTCAGTCGATCCCCCATCTTGTTCAACGATTCAGTAGAATTCGTGAGATCCGTCTGTAATCGGTCAAGGGTGCGAAGACTGGACTCCATCTGCTGCGGCAGCTCTCCCATGTACGCTCTTTTGAAATCGGAAACCGCACGTTCTTTGGCTTCCAGATCGCCCTTCACCCGATCGAGCTCGACAGAAATAAATTCCGTGGTGGTCACCACGAGCCCTTCACGGCGCGTGAGATTGTCTTCCTGCAGCTTCACAGCCAAAAGCGACGCCACCGCTTGAGCCATATGAGGATCCTGGTGGGTGTACGATATTGCAACACCCACTCCCACGGCCCCATCTTTCTCTTTGGGTTTTCCAACCACCAGAGATTTGCGGAGTCGTTTCATCTGCTGGTCTGAAGATTGTCCTTCAGCCTCTGCACCGGAGTAAGGCTTCAGAGTGTCAAGAACCGGCATGAGAATGGATTTGTTTGTGAGGCCAAGCGCGACTTGCTGTATCACGATAGCTATCGGGTCATCATTGTATCTTCCCTCCTGGGCTTGCGATAACCCTTTGACGTACTCCTTGGCGATTCTCGGACTGTCAATCGTCACCACGACCGTCGACTTGAAATTCTTTGGGGAAAATGTCCATGCCACGCTGGCCGCCGTCACACAGATGACGAGGCTGGCAAGGATCCACCATTTTCTCTGGAGCACGATCTTCACAAGGTCTTGGGGGGTGACGGCTTGCATAGTCATAATTTTCACCTTGTTGATAGTCCGTGAACGGCTCCGGGTTAATAGAACGCCTGGGTCAGACTGAGCTGCGCCACGTGCCGATCGAAGGCAAACGTGTTGCCGTTGAACTGGTTATCCACATTCGCGTAGCTGTAGTGCAGGCCCAGAAAGGTCTCGGGCGAGAACTTATACACCACACCGCCGGTCCCCATGACCGACGCATAAGAGAGGCCGGCCCCGGACGAGGATCCGTACTGATCCCCGCGGCCATAGTTCACATTGGCGACCGCGAGCAGTTCCGGGATGGCCGTCTGTTGCGTCAGCGTCACCGAGACCACGTGCGTCCGGAGCGCTTGAGCCTGAAATTGAAACGAGGGGCTGACTCCGAGATCGTAGGCCAGGGTCAGGGCGGTCGTCTGATCCTTCCAGATCAGAGCCAGATGCCCAATGGGGGCGACGATGGCCGCGGTGCTCGTGCCCACCAAGTCCCGCTGCAGCACGGTCGCCCCGGCCTGGGCTTGCAGGGTCAGAAAGGGCGAGAGGGTATGGTCCCACCCCACAGTGCCGCCCCGCGTGGTAAAGGAGCTGGCCGCTTGCGTGCTAAAATTATAGTCCGTATTGACCACATGCACCGTGAGCAGATCCTGCGGCGACGCCTTCAGCGAGAGCCCGCCCGTATAGATCTGGTACGTGCTATTGATCAAGATCCCGGCTTGCTGCACGTCCGAGGTCCCAAAGCGGTTGAACCCGTTCCCGTAGCTCCCTAGCAGGCTGACCGTCTGGGTGAGCGGCACGGCGAGATCGGTGCGCAGCACATTGCGGCTCACATTGGCGCGCCCCACTTGAAAGCCGGTCGCGAAGGGCGTCGCACTCGCCCCGGCCAGGTTCCCCACGATAAACGCCGGGGCTTGCGGGGAATAGACGTACGTATCCGAGGCCGTCAACGTCGCCCCTTGCCACCAGCGATCCAGCAGTTTGCTCAGGTTCAGCACGAGGCCGGTATTGGCGCCCACGTAATTGAGGTTCGGGTGCTTGGCGTAGTACTCGCCGATCGCGCCCGCCGTCGCGTTGACGTCGAACCAATTCCCGACATAGTAGCCGCGGACTTGCGGCACGGCGGTGGTCACAAAATCCTCCCGATCGAGCCCCTGGCGTTTGCGCACAAAGAACACGTTGCTGTCGTAGCGCTGTCCGACGGAGATCGAGGGAATCACCTGGAAGCCCTCGCGGACCTGCACCATGCTGGGATCGACGGCGCCCCCGAAGGGCGTGCCCGGAATCGTGCCCGCCCCGATCCCCGCGGCGCCCCCACCAAGCTGTTGCGCAGAGACACCGGAACAGAGCCCGAATATGACGGCGACTATCCCGCCCAGCGACCACGCATATCGCAAATTGGTCCTCAATTACGGCACCACAATCACGTCGCCGATCCGAAGGAAGAAATTTCCAGGAACCGCGTTTCCCTTGAGAATCTCGTCATACTGCACGGGAATTTCGATCTGATGTTTGCCATTTGGACCCTCTGCCGATACACGCAGCACCTTGATCTTGTTCTTCTTGGCATAGGGCGTGAACCCTCCGGCGAGAGAAATCCCCTGCATGACGTTGGCGTAGGATTTCAGCGAATACTTGCCCGGCTTCCCCACCTCGCCCATGACATAGATGTAGTAACTATTCACTTCCTTTACCTGAACGAACACGATCGGCGAGGCCAGATATTCGGTCAGACGTTCGGCGATACGTTTCGCCAACAAATTGGCTGTGAGCCCGGTAGCCTGGATATCTCCCACCAACGGCATCGAGATCATTCCATCCGGACGAACCACCACCTCACGGGAAAGATCCTGATTTTTCCAGATGGTCACATTCAGCACATCCTCCGGACCTAAGAGAAACTCACTAGGCGCAACCATATCGACCTTGTATGTGACCGGGTCTCCTACACAGCCAGCCGTGCCGGCCACCAAGACCGCAATAAGAAACCAACTCGTTAGGACGCGCATCGGATTTTCCCTTTACACAACGATCTGAGTAACATCGATCGTCGTGGCCTTTCTTGGTTGAGTTGATACAGCACCACGTCACGCTACCTGCTTGGCATGACCACCATCGACTCGGACGGCACGACGATGGTATCGCCGGGCTTCAGCTCGATGTTCTGATTGATCCCATCCCGCAAGACAATGTCGTCAAAACTTGCCTTGATCTTCATCAAGGAGTCTCCCTCCTTGGGAAAACGAAAAATGACGATCTTATTTCTGGACGCGACCGGCGTAAATCCGCTGGCCAGCGTTATAGCCTGAAGCAACGTCGTCTTGCTCTTCAACGGATAGCGTCCCGGCTTGACGACTTCGCCCAATACGAAAATGGCATAGCTGTTGACTTCTTTCACAACAATCGACACAGCTGGACTCTCCACGTAGGCCTTCAACCGAGTAGAAATTCGCTCTGTCAACTGCGCGCTGGTTTGGCCGACTGCATCCACATCTCCAATCAACGGCAAAGAAATCCTGCCGTCGGGACGAACTTGGACCGTTTTAGAAAGATCCGGGCTTTTCCATACGGTGATATCCAGCACATCTTCCGGCCCAATGATGTAGTCCGTCGTCACGATCAACGATGGCTTCTCCTGTGCAAATTCATTAGGCAGGTTCATGACGGACGGCGTCGGTTCTGCCAACACCGTTGTCGCTGTCAAACACACGATGCCGAGGATCGAACACACACCCGTCATCATGCTCATAGCTGACCTCATGTAGTAACCCAACTCAGAACCGTCTTCCGCATACAGAGCGCCTGTTGTTTTCCCCATAACTCACATTCCAATCTTTGACTTAGAACATAACTTGCGGTTGGCTAAGTAGTAACCCGCGTCGTCGTTCCAGCCACACGCAACTTCCTGGACCACCGCGCTTCCGAAAGTGTCGAAGTCTATGCAACGGTGATGGGCGCCGGCACATAGACCTTTATCACTTGTCCGATCGCGGGGGCCTGGTCCACCTGAACTCCGTCACGCATGGCAAACATTAGTATTTTGTAGGGAAACTGTATATGACGCTTAAGGAGGGGGAGACCCTAACAAAGAGGCGATGGACGCAAAACCACGTGCAATATTGCAAGAGCCAATCTGGAATTGCAGGCAGATAGGCTGAAGATTTTTAGGCTGAAGGTTTTTAGGGGTCGTGGGAGTCGAGAAGGTCGTGAAGCGAGAGCGAGACGGGCAGAGAAGTTCTGAGTTCTGGGTTCTAAGTTCTGAGTTAGAGGCGGACAGGGAAGGTCATGGTTCGAAGTTCAGAACACTTCAGCCTTCAGTCTGAATCCCTTCAGCCTAGTGCTTTCAGCCTAGTGCTTTCAGCCTAAACACCTGATCGGGGGCTGCTACAACCGCCAGTATTTCAGCGTCTTTGGCAATTTCGCCGGATCGAGCAGACATTTCACATCGATCACCACCCCCTCCTGCTGACTGCGGAGAGGCTTGAGCAACTTCTGCATCCCCATATCGACATATTTACGATGCGCGACTGCCACAACCATTCCGTCGATATCTTTGAGATCGTCCCACTGGCTTAGATGTATCCCGTACTCTTCGAACGCCTCTTCTGTTTGCGCGATCGGATCATGCACCAGGACTTGCACCCCATACTCGCGCAGTTCGCGAATAATGTCCGGCACCCTGCTGTTGCGTAAGTCCGGCACGTTCTCTTTAAAGGTGAGTCCCAAGACAGCCACCTTGAGCTCCTTGACCGGCCGAGCCAGCTCACTCAAGCGCTTCATCGTCTGCTCTGCTACAAACTTTCCCATGCCATTGTTAATGCGCCGGCCTGCGAGAATCACCTGGGGGTGATAGCCCACCGATTCGGCTTTGCTCGTCAGGTAATAGGGGTCGACCCCGATACAATGTCCGCCGACCAATCCCGGTGAAAACTTGAGAAAGTTCCACTTGGTTCCCGCAGCCTCCAGGACCGACTTCGTATCGATCCCGAGCCGATGGAAAATGAGCGCCAACTCGTTCATCAGCGCGATGTTCAGATCCCGCTGAGTATTTTCAATCACCTTCGCCGCCTCCGCCACCTTGATACTAGAAGCCCGATGGATCCCCGCCTTGACCACGAGTTCGTAGGTCTTGGCGACGATCTCCAGCGATGCGTCGTCTTGGGCCGACACCACCTTGATGATGGTTTCCAGCCGATGTTCCTTATCGCCTGGATTGATCCGTTCAGGAGAATAGCCGAGCTTGAAGTCCACTCCACACTTCATCCCGGAGGCCTGCTCGAGGATCGGCAGGCACACTTCCTCAGTGGCTCCAGGATAGACCGTCGACTCGAAGACCACGATCGATCCTGGCGCCAGGTTGGCCCCGATCAATTCTGACGATTTGCGAAGCGCCGTCAAATCCGGCTGAAGGGCCTCATTAATAGGCGTGGGCACGGCCACGATGATAAAATCAGCCGCTTTGAGCTCGCTGGGCTGATAGGTATATTGAATGTCCGTCGCTTTCAGATCCGCGGCAGACACTTCCCCTGTACGGTCAAGCCCCTTCTGTAGTTCAGCAATCTTGGCCTTGTTGATGTCAAAACCGATCACATGCTGCTGCTTCCCGAATGCGACAGCAATAGGAAGGCCCACATAGCCAAGTCCAACAACTGCAATTTTTCGTGCCTGCTCTTTTTTCTGCGCCATGATGCCTCCCCAGCGGTTTGTGCCAGGATGGCAGAACCTGCTGTTTCCGTCAACGAAATCGAGTGAATTCGGCGCTCCGGCGACTAGGTAGATAGGCTGAAGGCTGACGGAAGGTCTGTCTGGTCTATTTGGTTTGTTTGGTTTATTTGGTTGAACCAGATAGACCCGATGACCAGACAGACGAGACAGACCTGCTTTCGGCCTGAACCCCTTCAGCCTACCGTCTGAGGTTGAACCGAGAAGTAGTTAGGGTGATTCGGTCCGTTCCCGATACACGACCACGAGATGTTTCCCTTGTTCCAATTCACGGAGCGCGATCAGTTCCTCATCTCCTCCGAGGAGGATACGCTCTGGTCGCAGCACCGTCTCTAGTACATCTGCACGCAGTCCGGCCAATTCACAGTGTTCTTCAGTGATGTGCGTCCAGCGCTCAGCAGTGAGCCGAATTGCAGGCACCGGCGGGGACTGTCCCGCACCGGGACTGTCCCCCTTCTCAGCCGGAGCCAGTCCCCCTCGGCTCAAAATACAAAAAGCCAGCCCCCTTGCGAGGACTGGCGCTGCGTGAAGGTAGCTATTTAGGTAGATAGGCCGAAGGGATTCAGGCTGAAGGTTGGAGGTTGGAGGTTGGAGGTCGAAGTTCCGAAACCTTCAGCCTATCTTCCTCAGCCTCCTCCAGATCCCGATTCCAGCCAACCCGGCGCCGAGGAGCAAGAGGGATGCTGGCTCGGGAACTTTTTGATACTCATGGTGATCTTTAGGATATTTATCGTGATGTTTAGGGTAATCCTTATCGCGATCATAGTCCTTCTTATCGTCCCGGTCATAATCCCGACCAGAATCCCGATCGTGCTTGGAATACTGATAGTCGCCTTTTACCTTGTACTTGTCATCGTCATCCCCATTGCGACCACGGTCCTTGTATTCGAAATCTTTGAATTTATCCCTCTCGTGGGTGCGGTGTTCCTCGGCATCCTGCGACTGCCCAGTTGCGCCGGCGAAATACATATGGCGCGTCGTATCGGTGGGACTTCCTGCAAAAGGCCATGTACCTTGGGGCCAATTGCCGATGAAATCGTCTTGGTTGGACGAAGTATAGGCTCCGTCTGTCTTTGAATTGTGATGGGTTTCGAATTCGATGTTCGACGCCCTTGCCTCAGCACCCCAAAGCATTACCAATGGACCGACAAGCCACAGATACCGTTTCATGATTCTCACTTCTAAAAGCGTCTGCGTTGCGAAACCCGTCACGGCGCCAGAACAGGATGGACAGCTTCGTCACGTATCACTACGTAACCCCTAAGCAGACTCTGTGCCAGATCCTTTCCATCCTACGCTACGTAGTATTATCAAGCAGTTGTAATTTCTCATACGAGTCAGAGTTGTTCTGAGATCCAAACTCTGTAAAAAATCTATACAGAGATCTTGGCCTCACTCTATGACTGATTCGCACAGGTCTTTGTGATTGCCTGGAATATTAAGTAGTTACGAAACGGGCGAGGCTAAAAGAGGGGTGTAAAGAAATTTGACGGGGGCAGCGCGGGGCGCAGGGGCGGGCGCCGGTTCGAGGTTCGAAGTTCGAGGTTTCAGGAACTTCGAACCCAGAACATCGAACCAAGAACTTCAGCCTTTACCCCTTCAGCCTGTTTCAAAGCTCCGCCAACGTCGCCTTCGCTTCGGATGCGCCAGGATGGTTCGCGTTGAGTTGTAGCGACTTCTCTAGAGCTTTGCGGGCTTCAGGTTTATTTTCGTTTTTATACTGAGCCATGCCGTAGTGGTACAAGATCACCGGATTCTCATGGAGTTGATCGGCTGCTTCCTTCAGGAGGGAGACCGCTTTTAGATAGACCTTCTTCTGGTAATAGATCCACCCAAGTGTGTCCGCAACGTTTGGATCGGTCGGCGTCACCTCCCTCGCCGTCTGCGCGTACCCCAAGGCGACATCGACGTTCCCCCCGCGCTCGACCATGAGCCAGGCCAAGTTGTTGGCTGCCGGAGCGAACCGTGGATTGATGCGGACCGCCTCCTGATAACGTGCCTGCGCCTGATCATACTGCTGGCGCGACTCGTGAATCATGCCGATCATCATATGGGCCGGGGCCAGCTTGGGATTTTTCGCCAGGGCGGTTTCATATTCCCGGATCGCCTCGTCCAATCGTTTCGTCTGCAAGTACAGTCCTGCAAGGCCGGTATAGGACTCAAGGATCGCGTCATTCAGCGCGATCGCCTGCTTGAACGAAGCCTCCGCCTGGTCATACTCCTTGGTCGCAGTGAACAGTTGGCCCAGCAGGTTATAGACCAGCGGGTTCTTGGGGACCAACTCGCGATGTTGCTTGATGCGATCACGCGCCTCGGCCAATTTGCCCTGGCTGGCCTTGATGGTGGCAATCTGTGCGAGCGGCTCAATGAAATCCGGCTTCGCCTTGAGCGCCTGTTCGAAATGCGCCAGGGCCTCGACAGGGTTCTTGTTGGAGCGCGCAATCAATCCCAGCCGGTGATGCGCGATCTCATGGTTCGGCGAGACCTTGATGATCGATTCAAAGACCTGGCCGGCCTTTGCCGTATCGTTTTTCCGCAGATAGGACTCTCCCATGATCGTGGCAGCCTGGACGCTCCGGGGATTGAGGCGCAGCACGGCCTGCGCTTGTTCGAGGGCAAGGTCTGCCGATCCTTGGGTGAGATAGACGGAGGCCAGAACTGCATGCGATTCGATCGCATTCGGCGCCAGATCGATGACCGTTTTGAGTTCCTGAACGGCTTGGGGAAGATCGCCCTTCTTCGCATAGACCACGCCCAAGAAATGATGCGGGGCCGGTGAGCGGGGTTCCTCCTGACTCAAGGCTTGAAGCAGAGGCAAGGCATTGTCGACCTGTCCACGGGCCAGCTTGAGCTGAGCCTCGAAGAGACGGCCACTGGAGTCCTTGCTGTTCGCTTGCAGAATGGCGGTGGTCTGTCGCTCTGCTTCATCGAGCTTGTGGCTGGCGATGAGTACGGCAATCTGCCGATCCCGCGAGGCCGTCGATTTCGGATTGACGGCAAGCGCGTTTTGATACGTAGCTGCGGCTTTGTCGAGTTGGTCTGTGGCTCGATAGAAATCCCCCAAGGCCAGCAAGGGAGCATCGTCTTGCGGCTTAGATTGGACCCAGGCTGAGTAGGTCGCTTCGGCATCGGCAAGGCGATTGACCGACGCATAGAAGCCGGCCAGCTTGACGCGAGGTTCCGGCCGATCCGGCGCATCGCTGAGCGCGCGCTTGTATTCGGCTTCGGCAAGGTCGGCTTTCCTGTTGATGAGATGGAGATCGCCGAGGGCGAACCGCGCCTCGATCGATTGGGGATTGGCCTGCAACGCCTGCTGCAACACCGATTCAGCCGAGCCATAATCTTTGATGTGCACGTAGGCCCGGGCCAGATCGATGTAGAGGTTGACGTTCTGGGGATCCAGCACGATCGCCCGCTTCAGTTCTGCGATGCCTTCTTGGATTTTTCCTTCGTTCAGCAAGCTTGCCCCGCGAAGGATCACACCCTCTTTGCTATCCGGCGCCGAGGTCAGGACGATCTCGGCATGCGCGCGGGCTTTTGCCGGTTCCTTGGCCAGAAGCAGAAGCTGTCCGAGCTTCAACTGCGCGTCCTGATTCCCGGCGTTCAACTCGACAGTAGCGGACAATTCCTTAAACGATTGCTGAAGATCCGGGACCGTTCCCAGCTTCAGGTGGGACAGCGCCATCCGATAATGAGCGTCATGATCGTCCGGAGCGATTTGCACGACGTTCTTCAGTTCGACGATCGCCTCGCGATATTCGCCCTTGTCGAAATAGGCAATCGCTCGCTCCTTGTGATGAGCCGCCTTCGTCGCTGCTGTTTCCTTCGTGCACCCGCTCACGGCCATCAACAGCAGCGGAAGCACAAGGGCTGAAATAGGCCAATAGCGGTTCATCACCATAAAACTCCTTGCAGGATAATCTGTCTCGTTTATCTGGTCTGTTCGGTCTGTTCGGTCTGTTTGGTCTGTCGGGTCTGTCTCGTGCGTTTGGTTAACCCTGACTGACCGGATGAACCAGAGAGACCAGATAGACCAGATAGACCGAACAGACCAGATTCATGCTACGGCCTGGTTCAGATTCGACATAGAGATTTCTGTTTCCTCACAGGGGTTCAGGTGGATAGGCTGAAGGGGTTCAGGCTGGGGGCTAGGGGTTCGAAGTTCCCGGTTCGAAGTTCCTGAAATCTAGAACCTCGAACTTCGGACCTCGAACCGTCGCCCATTCCGCTAATCCGACTTCCCCCTTCAGCCTATCTTCCTCAGCCTTCACCCCTTCGGACTGAACCCCTTCTTCTTCTCCAGACCTCAACCCCAGCCAGACCAACGCCGAGGAGCATGATGGACGCTGGCTCGGGGACAGCTGGACAATTGGGATCGGAACCTGGACATGAGCCTGGGTCTATGTAATGCCCGACTCGGATGTTGTCGATATTGAATGAGGTGACACCCCTGCCGCGAGTTCCGGTGATGGTCAGCTTGTCCACAGATTCTAAATTGCTGAACAGTTTCGACTCGAAGCGATTAATTGCCTCAACCTCAACAGGTATTGTGAAAATCGGATTTTCGCCACTTGTCGCTAGGAAGCCTTGAATCGTGTATGTGGTTCCGAGGGCGCTGTTGCTTGTAAGGTCAACGCCCTGGAATATGAACCGCTCCCCGCCCTCGGTTATGGTAACCTGCGACATACCTAGATCTGAGCTATAGAGTGGGCCGGAGCCAATAGCGGGAATAGAACTGCCGAAGATATGTGCTTCGAACCATTGACCCTTTGTCGCTTCGACGGTGTAACCATCTTCTTCGTATGAACCAGTGAACGTACTCAGATTAGATCTGGTCAGGCCATCGAATCCAATCGTATAGGCCATGGTCTCCGTGGCACAGAGCATCACCAACAGAGCCACCAGCAATGCATATCGTGACATGTGTATTCGCATCATACAGTGCTACGAAATACAGGCTGAAGGGATTCAGCATGAAAGCAGGTCTGTCTCGTCTGTCTGGTCATCTGGTCTATCTGGTTCAACCAAATAAACCAAACAAACCAAATAGACCAGACAGACCTTCCGTCAGCCTTCAGCCTGTACCCCTAGTCTTCGCCTGCGCCCCTGAGTCGTTACCTTCTACCTAGACCCTGTGTAGAGCCTCGTAGTTCGCATGCTACAGGGCATGGTCAATACATAAAATCCCCCATTGGGGTTAGGCTTTCTATTTGTAGGATGCCGCAGGTAGATAGGTTGGGGACTAGGGGCACAGGCTGAAGGGGTTAAGGCTGAAGTATCCGGAACTTTGAATCACGAACTCCGGCCTTCAGCCTGAATCCCTTCGGACTTCAGCCTACCCACTTCAGCCTGAACCCCTTCTTCTATCTCTCGGATTGACAGGTTTTGGATCGAAGAACATAATGCGTTGACTCGTTGAAAGATTCTGAATGATGCGCGTTACCACCAAACACCGAGCCAAGGTTCTTCGTGAAGTTCTCTGAGCTGGTAAGGATGTTGGAACACAATGGGTTTACACTCATCAAGGAAAAGGGCTCCATTCGTTATTATGGCAAGCCCGGGATAGAACGTCTGGTCCGTATTGATTATCATGGCTCAAGGGAAGTGCCGACCGGGACTTGTCACGCAATCCTTAGCGCAGCTGGGTTCAAGCATCGGGAGGAGTAACATGATCAACCTCAAGTACT
>JANNIV010000265.1:0-17756 GCA_031405355.1 Nitrospira sp. | reverse complement strand
GCTCTTCCGGTTCAGTGGTCGAATCATATTGAGCAGGCAGCCGGTGAGCTGCGCCACGAGGAGTTTCTGCACAAGGATGTCAGCGATCCTCGAAGGGTATTGGCCGAATCCTTGCTGGAGTCTCTGGGGGAGAAGGGGAGTATCTGCGTCTATTCGCCCTATGAACGGTCCATCTTGGAACAGCTCTCTGTGGCCATTCCGTCTCTCAAGCCGGCCTTATCTCGTCTCATTGCGAGGCTCTGGGACCTTTTTCCGATCATACGAGATCACTACTACCATCCAGCGTTCGGCGGGTCTTACTCCATCAAGTCGGTGCTGCCGGCGATGGTGCCCTCGCTTGCCTATGACGATTTGGCAATCAAAGAGGGAGGACATGCCGCCAGTCAGTACTACCGGATGGTCTTTGTCGAAACCGATTGGATCGAGCGGGCGACGATTGAGGAAAGCCTGCTGCGATATTGCGAGCGAGATACCTTGGCGATGGTCGAGCTGAGACGAGCGTTGCAGGAAAAGGCTCAGGGGAAAGCCGACTGAGGTACTGATCCGCCGGCCTTAGATGATAAGGCCGGCGGCCTGCACTAGTGTGTTTTGGCGGAGAGGGTGGGGATCGAACCCACGGTCCCGTTGCCAGGACAGCAGTTTTCGAGACTGCCCGATTCGGCCACTCTCGCACCTCTCCGCGTGATAGAGCGCGTGAGCTTACTCTGGGGACGGTGATTTTTCAATCGGTTTTCTTTAAGCACGAAGGGCCTAGCCCAGTCTGTCTGGTTTATCTGGTTTGTTTTGTTCATTTGGTTGATTTGGTCATCTGGTTTATTCGGTTAGCCTGGGTTAACCAAACAAACAAGACAAACCAAATAAACTAAATTCAGAACCCTGCGAGGAGGCTATCGATGAATCATGGTGTCGGTGAGCCGGTCATGGTTTATCCGTCCATTGAGGTGGTTGCAACGGCTGGCTGGTCGGCGCCGATCGGGGTGGAGGGCCAGACCATTCATGTCTGGGGCTTCTCTCTCGATGGGAGCCGTTCGTTTGTGCAGCAATGCCGTTCCTGGTTGAGCGAAGATGAACGTGAGAGGGCGGGCCGATTTATCAGCCAACAGGATCAACTCCGATTCGTACTGGCGCATGGAGGGCTTAGAGCGGTACTCGGTCGATATCTTGGGCTAGGCCCCGATGCGGTAGAGCTGGATCGTAGTGAAGCGGGCAAGCCCTTCGTGAGGAAGGAGCGACGAGATCAATCCGCGATCATGTTCAATATGTCCCATGCGCATGGCCGTGCACTCATAGCGGTCTCAAAGAGGCGAGAGGTTGGAGTTGATCTCGAACGAATTCGTTCGGACGTCGAGGCTGCGAAACTTTCCAAACGGTACTTTGCTCCCTCCGAACAGGCCTCGATCATGCAGTTGGCTCAGGAGCAGCGTGCGCCAAGATTCTTCCGTTACTGGGTTGCGAAAGAGGCGGTGCTCAAGGCGCAAGGTATTGGACTTCGAGCCTTGAGTCAGTGCGAGATTATCTTGGGGGCGGACGGAGCCGGCGCAGAGATTCTGGTCCCGGCAGGTTCTCCGCTCCAAAACAATTGGAGGGTTCGTCTCCTCTCTTGTGACGAAGGATGGGAAGCAGCGGTTGCTGCTCAAGGGGGAGACTGGGTCGTACAATGCGGTCTATCTGGTTGATCTGGTTTGTTTCGTTTGTCTCGTTTTTTGGTTAACCTCACTCGCGAATAAATCAGATGACCAAATCAACCAAATGAACAAAATAAACCAAATGAACCAGGTTAGTGCGGTGATGCCTCTCGGAGCTCTTTGAAGAATTTCTGAAGGAGAGCCTGACTTTCCTGCTCGAGGACTCCGCCGGTTACCAGGATTCGGTGGTTCAACTTTGGCTCTGACGGCAGGTTAAACAGCGACCCGCAGGCCCCGCCTTTCGGATCCCATGCCCCAAAGACGACTCGCGATACCCTCGCTAAAATAATGGCTCCGATACACATCGAGCAGGGCTCCACGGTCACGTAGAGGGTCGTGCCGGTCAATCGCCAAGTTCCCAATGCGGTCGCTGCGGCGCGGATCGCTATCACCTCCGCATGGGCCGTGGGATCCTGCCAGAGTTCTCGGAAATTGTGTGCTTGCGCCAGCACCTGACCGTCGTGAACAATTATTGCGGCGATCGGTACTTCGCCGACAGCGGGAGCCCTGGCTGCTTCCTCCAGGGCCATCCGCATAAAGGTGTCGTCCTGTGCGCGCTCGTCTTCCGGCACTATTGCCTCCTCAACTCAGGGGGCTCAAATCTTAGCATGGGGGTTCAACGAGAAAGAAGTGACGCGCTATTGGTGGAAGGAGCGTTTTCGATACTCCGTGTGATTATCTAAAGACGTCGAATAACATTCGTAGGCCTACCTGAATCGTATAGTTCCAGCCAGGAGCGAACTCGGCACCTGTCGGGGCTTGCGTCTCCAGTGAGCCGTGCCGTATGCCCCGAAAGACCAAGTCAATCTGGACCATGGGATTCTTGTACCAGCGAAAGCCGGATTGAAAAGCGGGAAACTTTTCTTCAAAAGAAAACGGATCGCCGTTGAAAACTTCCCCCAAGAGCCGTACCTCGCGTGTCACCGGCGTGATCACCTCGAAACCCGCAGCCCAATATAGTTTACTCTGGTAGGTCGCCGGGCCTGCGTCATACCGTGACTTCGTTCCGAGATTGAGATGAATGGCCAAGTCATTGTCATATGGATCAGTGTCGGCATCCGGTGTAAACAGAAACCAGCTGACATGAGCCATGGCGTAGCCATCCCAATGCTGGCGATTGCCGCTGAGGGGAAACAAGGAGGCTGCCGCAACGGAGACGGAAGGAATCGCGCCGAGGGAGCGATGCAAGACATACTTTGGCTGAATCAGCATATCAAGCGGACGGGCTTGATTGTCCTGATAGGTGAAACCAAATCCTCCCGCAGTCATTTCGAAGCGGTCGGTGATGCCTAGGCTTTCCAATGTGCGCGCCTCATACGCGGGGCTCTCTCCCTTCACCACCGTCGTGCCGCCGTATGTTTCCGTCCCGAGTTGTCCCTTATAGACAATCCTGGCATCATCCGTGACGAAAGGACGAACGGCGAGCGCGTCTTCCGAACAGAGGAAGATAGCGAAAGTGGCGAGAAAGATCAGTGCGCAGCGTACAAGGATAGTCCTACTTGAACGCGTCTGCATCACGGGTCTCCCGAGCCTGCTCACTCTGCAGGGAGGCCGCTATGACGCTCCCATAGTTCAACGAAACACTTCTCTGCTTTTTGGTTTGTTTAGTTTGTTTTATTTTTTGGTTAAACCAAATCAACCAAATAAACAAAACAGACCAGATGAACCAGACAAACCGGGCTATGAGCGGCTCAAGAGGTACATCGGTTCGGTTGGTTGTGAGCGGCCACCTGATGGCTCGAGGCTGACGCCGAAAGTTTTTGCAAGCGTGAAGTTCAATACCTTTTTGGCTAGGAGGTGAGTGGTTTCTCCCGTATCCACGCGGAACGTTCCGATACTCACGGGTTTGTCCTGAATGGCCCATAGCTGATAGGTCGTGCCAGGGGGGCATTCCGGTAGATTCACGGAGTAGAGCCAGACTTTTTGGATTCGAGAATCGTACAGCAGGAATCCCGTGGCCTGTTTTGCTATGTCCGATCCGGTGAGGGAAATCGCGTTGACGTTGGGAATTCGAAGGAGTGTGGCGAATTCGTCTTGCGGAGTCTCGACGGTTCGGCCTCCGCTTCGCTGGATTAAGTGAGCACGAATCTCTTCCAGCTCAGTCTCACGCTGGGCCAGGTACTCCTTGGTTTCAGCAACTTCGTGCGCTCGTTGCTGCAGTTCGTTACGTAATTCGGCAAGGACTTTGGTTTGGTCGCCGACCTCACGATCTACACCGGCAAGCTTCGTCGACTTTTCCAGGAGTGCTGCTTCGAGTTGCTGAATTTTCGCTATGTCGCTGGAACGTTGAGTCCAGACGTCCCACACGAAATATCCACCGACCGCCACGATCAAGAGCAGCCCTACGCCAAGGGCCCAGGGTAGTGCCGCAGATTGGACAGGGGCCTCAGGAGGAAAGAGGTGGTCCATCCAATCACCCGGATCCAGGCTTGACCGGGTCTGATCGCTCGGTATCGATTGAGCTGGAATCGGTTCAGGGCTACGTTCGGCCATGATCTTGGCTTTGAGGGAGCGTGGGGGCTTGCTCGGACTCAGAGCGAGCGGGAGGAGTGCGGCGATCGACTGATAATCCTTCAGCGTGCTGTGACAGGAAGCGCAACCGGAGAGTAAGTGGGCTTCCAGTGCCTGTCGCTCGACCCGATCCAGCGCACCGGCAGCATACAAGGGAACCGACTCTTCGAGTTCTTCATGCTTCATTGGGGCGAACCCTCGTTCTGCCACTGTTTGAGCGCGGCTTGGAGTTTAGACATTCCCAGTTTGATCCTGGTCTTGACGGTCCAGAGCGGCTGGTTCAGTTGTGCGGCGATCTCGCCATACGAGAGGCCTCCGTAGTATGCGAGTTCAATTGCTTGCTGTTGGGCCTGGGGTAATCCAGCCAGAGCTGCCCCGACCGCACCACGCAGATCTTGATCGGCCTGCGTCCCAAGTGGGATCGGATCCGGCTCCGTTACCTGCACAGCAGTTGTGGTTTCCGGCGGGTTTATGGCGCGAGTGCCTTGCGTACCTTTAGCTCGTAGCCGGTCGATGGCTCGACTTTTCGTGAGGGTGACCAGCCATGCGTCCGGGGTTCCACGTCCGACATCGTAGCGGGAGACCTTCCGCCAGATTTCCAAGTAGACATCCTGCAAGAGATCCGCCGCTTCCTCGTGGTTCCCCAAGATCCTGACTGCCAAGGTAAACAACAGCACACTCGAATGGTCATAGAGCTGGCTGAAGGCCTGCTGATCACCTTTGACCACGCGTGCCAGCAAGGCTGCATCGATTGTCGAGGCGGCAGGTTGTAAGTCTTTGTCCATAACGCGAGCGAGTTGTGACGGAAAGCTGGAATCACCTCATGTCCGCCACGACTATAGCATCCTACGGATAGAACGGGCAAAAGGATGTGTATTTCAGGTTTCGCGTTTCTAGTTTCATGTTTCTGGTTTCAAGTTGTTCGTTTCGGATTGCTGAAATTCAGGGGTCCAACCTGAAACTTGGAACCTGAAACTAGAAACTCCACTCTCGAACGAGTAATTCGGCCGCCTCCGCTGCCCCGGTTGAAGGCGGTGGCGGCAAAGGTGCCGATGCGGTTAAGGCTTGCTGTAAGGCCGGTTCCCAGCAGCCATGGGAGAAGTCGTCGATCGACAATTCGACGCTGCGTCCGTAGCGCTGCAGATAGTCGACCAGCGGCGGTTCATCGGCAAAATTAAACCGGCGGACGTACACAATGGGCTGTTGAAGCGCAACTGCCTCAACGACGGTGCCGTACCCAGGCTTGGTCATGATGACATCGACCGAAGCAAGCAGGGTTTTAAAAGAGAAAGGGAGAGCCTTCGTGGAATGAATCCTGGAATATCCCGATGGGACTGGGCCATCGATAAGGAAGCGATAAGGGTGCAACTGTTCCATTTGCTTCAGGGGGAGGGAGGTGAGAGGAATACCGCCGAATCCCACCAAGACGAGCCGTTCGCCGGATGTCAGGTCGATGGCTGAGGCAAGCCGGTTTCGTTCAGGAGAGGCGGGATCGGCTATCGGGCCAATATCGATCATGCTGGAGAAAGCATTGATGCTGGGCGCTGGAGTGATGCGAAGGGCCATGTCGGCTTTCGCGTAGCAGCTGCGGATGTACTCAATCAACTGCTGGTGTGAATGGCTTGATGCATGACCGTACTCCTTGAGCACGAGATCCCAGGTAAAATTTGCCAAGGCAACGGTCGGTATCTGTGCGCGAGAACCGGCCTCAATGGCGAGGTAGGGCGTGTCGGCGATGACCAACGAGGGCGATGCTGCCTGCATGGCGGCGACTTCGTTGGACAGGCGCGCCTCCCAGGTTTCGTGAAAATGCCGGTGCGCCGCCCAGGTTGCGTCGATATCGATCTTGAGGGGTCCGTCTTGGATACAGCCGACGTCTTGTTGTTCGGGACTATGCTTCCACTGGATCGTCAGGCGGTCGAAGAAAAACGAGGCTGGGACCGTAGTGCGGAGGACGACGATCAGATCTGGCACGAGGGTACCCAAAGCGTTGAGTACCGGCACCACTTGTGCCGCGTGACCGTAGCCATGACCGGAGATAGCACACCAAATTAGCGGCATGATCGGGTGCTGAAAAGGGAGGCGGAGTAGCTGGGAGGATCCCCGTGCTCGCGCAACGCGCGGCTTGAGAAAGCCTTCGTTGGACGCGCGCAGCCGGGATCATCCCAGCCACCCCTTAGTAAGGTAGTGAGTGATTGTTCGTCTGCGGCCTTGCTGGGAGGCGCGTCCCTGGGCAAAGAGGCTGTCTTGGCAGATTCAGGGTGGGAGGGTGAAGTATCCGCCGGGGTTGGGTGGGTGAGAACGGTAAACGTTTTGAGCACCCTGAATTGAGATGCGTGAGGCTGGATGCTCATGGCTTAGCTGCTGGAGAACCCCGGCTCTATCGGGGCGATGTTGTATTGCAGTTCGAGATCGAACTCATCGATTAACTCATTGGCCGTGGCAAGGCCGAGGTCGGACTTCACCTCGCTGATCACAAGATCGATCGCTGCCCCGGCATGAGCTCCGTACTGCGTCATCGCCGATTCGATTCGCTGCCTGGCTTCTTCAATCTTCATGGAGTGCTCCTGGCTCAGTCGCTATCCGATTCGTTATCCCAATGTCTGTAGCAATGCTTGCATCTCAGGAACGAGGTCTCCTCCTCCGTTCGATCGGCCGGAGCGTGCAGCGTCGATGCCGGCTTGCAGGATGGGCATCGCTTCGTTCTTCCGCCCTAAGGAGACTAAGGCGCGTCCGAGGTGGAGATGGGACGCCACGTGGGTCGGGTCCAGCTGTGTCGCGACGGTCAGGTGCTCGACCGCCTCTTCAAGATTGCCACCTTCTTGAATGAGTTTGTTCCCGAGTCCATAACGACCGAGAAACCCCTTTGGGTTTTTCGTGACCATCTGTCTGAACGCATCAAGATCCATACCAGCCTCCGAATGATAGCACGCCGCATGATACCACTGGGAAGAAGGAGAGAGCCAGGGCTATGAAGGCTGATGAAGAGTTTTGTATAGGCTACCGAGGAGAAGCGCCTGCGATCGGTTGAGAAATAGGGATTGCATGAGGAGACGAATGGCGGATACCGACTGAGACAGTTCGGATCGGGTGATCCTGGGATTGCACATGGCTGGCAAGGTAAAAGGCTGAGTCCTGAATGACCTGATTGAGCAGGGACGACAGGCAAGCTTCCGTGACCTGTCCTTTCAACTGTTCGATGATTTCCTGGTTCGCGCCGAACAGGTTGTAGTGGGCCGACCCATTGGATGTGGCGGTGTATTGCTTGGTCTGCCCATCCCACCGTTCCATCTCAAGGGACATCTGGGCGCCGTAGTCGTAATTGAGAGAGATGAATGGCGCCAGCGTAAACATGGAGGCGCTGACGAGGAAGCCTCGCCAGGCAGTTTGGCCGGCATGGGGCTCGACAAGATTGTCGATCGACAAGCGCACAGTAACACGAGCCTGGTTCGCCGCCGGTTGTTGGTACCCTGATTGATAATGTTGAGAGAACAGTCGTGTGGCTTCAATGGCGCCAAGCACCTGCCGCTCAAGAATTGCGGGAGGTGCGATCGATGAGCCGTTGTGGGTCACCCGTATCGTCTCAAGCAGGAGAGGCACTCGTGCATCCGTGGCAACTGTGGCGTTGATAGATGGTGCGGTGTCTGTGGGAGTAGCCAGTTCGATCGAATGGGAACAGGCGGTTCCCAGGCCGAGTGTCAGGGCAAGGACGCTGCCGATCAATGGTCGTGAAAAGTTCTGGCTCATGATCTCGCCGCCTCCTGATTTAGAAAAAGAATGAGAAACCGCCAAAAGGCAAACTGGCATTGAGTCCGATGTTCGGGTAGCTTGTGCCGGCATTGGAAATATGATGAAAGCGATAGCCGACGTTGAGTGCAGCTCGGTCGGTCAGGAAATAGGAGACCCCGAATCCAGCCGTCAAGACGAAGTTGAACCGGCTGGACTCTTCCGGAATCTTTCCGGCGAGATCGGTCCAAAAGGGGCCTCCGGCAAATTCAGCATAGGGCCGGATCCGGTCCAATGCGGTGAAGCTGTATTTGATTTTCGGGGTGAAACCGAGGCCATGCGTGAGAAACGGTTCCTGGAATTGGATGTAGACCATCTCCGCGCCGACCGAGACCTGCCCGCGATACCATTGCTCGCCCATTGGGTCAGTGATGGTTATCATCCAGGAGGGCATGAAGGCCGGGCCTTCTTGCTTGGTTGTGTGGTCCTGTGTGAGACGATGAGGGAGCATATAGCCGGCGCTGAGTCCGACTTCTTGCGTACCGACGGTGATCGTGGGTCTGACATCTGCGGCATGCACGCCGGTCGTAGTCATGAGGAACCCAAGAACGAATGCTGTGATGATTCGAAGAAAAAATGGCATGTAACATCCACGTCAATATCCTGTTGGTCAGGTTTTGGTAACACTTGAAGCAACAGGGTAACTTCCCAAAGATAGCAGAGGATTGGATTCTGTCCAGAAATACACGGGGTTCGGCTTGGCGGAAAGTAAGAGAATGCTGGACGGTGGGTAGAGGCTGTTCGGGCAGGCAGGAGAATGACAGAGAGGCTAACTGGGTGGTGACAAAGCATTCCGGTTACGAAGAAACACAGGGTCGAAGGAAGTCATGCACGGCTCCAACAGAGATCGCAGGTTGTTCAAAAAGGCCGACCAGCAAGGCCGCAGCGAGCAAAGAGGCGAGGCGTACGCTTCGGTACGTTGAGCCTCTGAGCGAAGCGAGAACGCCGCTGGCGGGCTTTTTCAACAGCCTGCTAACTGGGTTATTTCAGCTTCGCAAGATAGGCCGAGTCGATTTGAAGTTCGAGTAGTTGGTATCGCTGGTCGAGAGAAACCACTCGTTCAAGACATCGCCTGGCTGAAACAAGGTCGTGACGGGTGTCATAGATTGTGGCAAGGAGTCGGAGCACTGCAGCTTCGGCAGGCTCATTGCCGAGTTTGATGTAATGTTCCGAAGCATTGTTCAGACAGCGCTCGGCTCTGGTCAGGTCGCCTTGGTCGAGAAAACACTTGCCGAGCTGGCTATAGGTTACGGCCAGTCCTTCTTCATTTCCGACGACTCTGTGATGGTCGAGGGCCTGCGTGAACGACGTCACCGCCTGCTCCCACTGCCCCTCACGAGCTTCTTGCAATGCCAGATTATTGTAGAGAATGCCGAGCGCGCGATCGTCTTTCAGATCACGCAGCAGGTCTAAAGCTTCGAGATAATAGGGGCGGGCCTTTTCCGGATGGTCGGCGCCGATGTGGAGATTGCCGAGATTTACCAGCGTGTGGGCGATAGCCTCTTGATTCAGCTCCGTGCGCTGGATGGTCAGCACTTCTTTATAGCAGGCTTCCGCGCGATCGAGATCGCCCGAGAGCGCGCAAACGTTGCCTAGATTGCCAAGCGAATCGGAGAGGGCACGGTCATTCTTGGCCAGGCGATCATCCGAGACTGCCTGTTCGTAGGCGGATCTGGCCTGTGTCAGTTGGCCGCGATGAAGAAAAATGCGCGCACGATGTTTGTCATCATCAGCCATCTTCATTGCCGTGGGGGTAAAGGGTGAGGCGTAAGGTGCAATTTAGGACAAGATATTATCAGAACGATGCCGGATTGACGGCGATGTTCCCTTCCTTATTAAGCCTAACGCCTTACGTCTCACGCCTAACGAATCGCACCCGTCAATCGCCGCCCTTTGGCGTGTCTTTTCGAAATTCGACTTGAATTTCATCTTCCTCATCGAGCCCCAATCCATCGCGAAATGACCCATAGAGTTCCGTGATCTGTTCGACGTCTGTTTGATGTTTCCCATCAGAAGAGGCCAGAAATGCTTCGCAGAGTCGGATGCCGGTCTGAAAATGATGGGCAATGGTCTCCTCAGTCACCTGCTGCCAGGTGATGAAGATGCAGAAGGCCTGGTAGGAATAGGCCCTCGGGTATCGATCACTGAGAGCGAGCAGGCCTTCATAGGCCTCGCGAGCCGTCGATCCTGCGTTGGAGGAAAAGATGGCTTCCAATTCAACTGCCGTACCCCAGTCGGAGTCGAGTTCGGTTTCGGCTCGTTGGAATGTCTCTTGTGCGGCAAGCGCAGCGTCGAATTGCATGGATGGCCTCAAATCATGTTGGGCCAGGATACGTGGAGCGAGAGACGAAGATCAATGAGTGCTCTATGAAACTAGAGGTTCCCCAATATGTGTGATGATGTGCCAGACAACGATCCCGCGTTTACTTTCTTTCCTATGGCTCTGTAGACTGTGATTGACTATTACGATGGCTACCGAAATTCCCTTGTACCACGAACCAGTTGAGACTGTGCCGACCGATCCAATCGACCGGGTCATCCGCTATCACGTTCAGACCAAACACCATTTCAATCGCTATGCTCGTGCGCTTGGGTATCTGGATTGGGCGAATCAGCCTGATCCCTTTCGGCGGTTTGAGGGAGCACCCCTTATCGCTCTGCCGCTGTTGACGCCGGATGAAGACCCAGTATCGCCGACTTATGACGCCATCTACCAGCCTGGAACGGTTGCCCGTCAGCCAGTCAACGTACGGTCGCTTTCCCGGTTTTTTGAATTCGCACTTGCTCTGTCCGCCTGGAAGAAGGCAGGGGAGTCGGAGTGGCCGCTGCGGACTAATCCCTCATCCGGCAATCTGCATCCGACAGAGGGTTATGTTGTGCTGCCACAGATCGAGGGACTCGATCTCAACCCGGGGCTCTATCATTATGCGCCGAAGGAGCATGGACTGGAGTTACGCGCTGAATTTTCCGCTGAACACGTCGATCATCTGCTGTCTCCCTTTCCTCCCGGTTCATTTCTTTTCGGCCTGACCTCGGTCCATTGGCGTGAGGCTTGGAAGTATGGGGAGCGAGCGTTCCGTTACTGCAACCATGATGTCGGCCATGCGATGGGTTCAGCTCGGTTCGCCGCTTCGACATTGGGCTGGAATATGGCACTGCTGGATGGCGTGGAGCAAAACACTACTGCACTCCTGTTGGGGACCAGTCGGATGGACGACTTTCAAGACGTTGAACCGGAACATCCGGACTGTCTCGCGGTAGTCTGGCCTCTTGGGGACGTTAAACGTGAAACGTTAGACGTAAAACGCACTACGGAGCCTGCTATCCCATTATTTCTAGATTTGGAGATCGTGCAAAAGCTCGCGGCGACAACATGGCATGGGAAGGCCAATCGGTTGAGTGGCGAGCACGGAGTGGAGTGGGACATTATTGATGAGGTAGCAGTAGCGAGTTGGAAGTATACGGCTGAGCAGCCCTCGGTGGCCCTTCCAAGGCTCCTCACGAATGACGTTTCACGTTTCACGTTTCACGAGAGCCCATCTGCGGGTCAAATCATTCGCCAGCGGCGGAGTGCCGTGTCGTTCGACGGGAAGACATCAATCTCATCAGCGACATTCTTTCGCATGATGGAGCGGGTGATGCCTCGTGCGGATCGGCCACAATTGGATCGGCCAATGCCCTGGGATGTCTGGCCCTACGATCCGGCGATTCATCTTTTAATATTTGTGCATCGAGTGGATGGTCTTACGCCAGGGCTCTATTTTCTAGCCCGCGACCCGAAGAAGCTGGCCTTCATTCAACAATCCATGAATCCAGAACTGAGCTGGACTCCGGTCCCGGGTTGCCCGGAGGATTTTCCGCTCTACTGGCTGCTTGAAGGGGATGCGAAGAAACTGGCAGTCCAAGTGAGTTGCCACCAAGATATTGCTGGAGACAGCGCTTTTTCGTTCGGTATGCTGGCTGAGTTTGAGGGCCGCTTGCGAGAAGGGGGTGCCTGGTGGTATCCACGTCTATTCTGGGAGTCCGGATTGCTAGGACAGGTGTTGTACCTGGAAGCAGAGGCAGTTGGTATCAGAGCAACTGGGATTGGCTGTTTTTTCGATGATCCCGTCCATGAGGTTGTCGCGGTGAAGGGGCTGAGCTTCCAATCGCTCTATCACTTCACGATCGGTGGGCCGGTTGAAGATGGACGATTGATGACA
Source organism: Nitrospira sp. (assembly GCA_031405355.1). Classification (GTDB taxonomy): domain Bacteria; phylum Nitrospirota; class Nitrospiria; order Nitrospirales; family Nitrospiraceae; genus Palsa-1315. The sequence goes on along the minus strand of JANNIV010000265.1, from coordinate 5,572 downwards.
TTGCCTCCGTATGGGCGTCTGAAACGTGAGGGGTAAGGCGTAAGGGGTGAGGTGTGTAGTCGCGTATGTATAAGATCAAAAAGAAAACGGCGAAGTCGAAGCTCCCGATTCTGTACAATATTGTCGAGGACTATTCTGAGTTCGATGCGCCGGGGAATGTGACGGTCTGTGCCATGACGCTGCAGGAAGATTTATCTGCGCATGCGAAGGTCTTGTCAGAAAGCTATGAAATTCCACTCCAAACGATGGCTAATCTACTGGCCGAAGGCGGGGTCTACGTGTATCCGCAGGTTGGCGGAATTTTGACACGTGGCTTGTTCGCCTGTCGGATTGATCCCACCGGGGAGGCTCCTAAGCAGACCTGGACGTTGGACTTGATGCAATTTGCCGAGGCGGAGCAGTTGGCTCACGCGCGCAGCATTCCGCTCGGTGAGGTGGCGGCGATGGTCCTTCATCGAACGTTGCCGGAAGAGTTGCAGGCGAAACTCGATGAGAAAAATCTTGGGATCGATTACCGCACGTTGGATCATGCTGTGGCGAAAGGCGGTGATATCAAGTACATCGACTTCCGCAAGGACTGGTCGCCGCATTTTAAGCGACTTTGTATCATGCCGGACGGGCGATTGGTCGAGACGGGAGGACTGGAGGAGTTTGCGCAGCTCCATGGCATCACCTCGGCGCTGGCCAAGACGTTGGTCGAGCAGGGGGGGATGCTGGAGGTGAATGGGGAAATTCTGTCTTGTCAGATTGTGAACGGTCAGCCGGCGGTGGCGCGGTTCAGCGCGAAGAACTCCATGAAAGCAAAGGAATTGGCAGCGACTAAGGGTTTGCACATGATGGATGCGCTCAGTGAGGTGGGCTACAACGATTCGCTGATGATGCGCGGGCTTGCACGGAAAGAGCTCGGCGGTCGGTCCTGACCGGGCAGGGTTGTTAGAGGATCGGCTCTAAGGAAGGCGTGGAGTGGTACTGTTTCGAGAAAAAGGCACCGAGGCAGGCACCTATGATATTGCAACTGACATCCGTCATTGAGGGAGTGCGATTGTGGCAGAAGACCTGGAAGAATTCGATCGAAAGAGAAACGCCGGCTGTAATGATGACGACTGTTGCAATGGACCGGAAGGAGGAAGAATCCTCACCCATCCAGTAATGCAAGAGATATCCGGTGATCATGAACCAGCCGATATTGCCGATGATGTCCATGAGAATATTCTTGTCGGGCACGAAATCTTGAAAGGGAATCCAATGAATCGCTTCCCAATGCGGGTGCCCGACGAAATTATTTAGCGGGAAAAATGGGGTAAGGAAGAGCACTGCGAGACAAGACAAGAGCAAACGGCTTCTTGGTTTCAAGGCCGCAGGGATCGTTGCAACGCGACATGAATCATGCCCCACCCTGAGATAATCGCAGAGAGTGACCGATGACGTCAATTGGCTAAGACAGCAAATGATTTCGTGCACGGTGCGTGCACGTTATGTGCAAGTATCAAGATGGTGTGCGGGGATATGTCGGCTGTTCGCCAATAGCACCTCAAGGGGCTACTTGGCAAGTTCTTCGTTGACGGCTTGGACGAGTTGAGCGAGGTCGAAGGGTTTTTCGAAGACGCGACGGGCGCCGAAGAGTTTTGCAACGTCAAGGAAGTTTTTCTCCCCGTGCGCACCGGTCATGGCGATGACCTTCGCATCGAGATATTCCCGCGTCAGTTGCAATGTGGTTTCGAGACCATCGGTTCCCGGCATCAGAATGTCCATGAGGACGAGATCCACCGTGTTGTTCTGGTAGAGGGTCAAGCCCCCTCGACCATCGGGGGCTTCAAGCACACGGTGACCAGCCCTCTCAAGGACTTCCTTAAGAAGGCTGCGGATCGATTCTTCGTCGTCGATTACAAGAATAGTGGCCATAGAGTTCTGCCTAATCGTTTCTGGATCTTACCTGGGGTCTGGTTCTTCTGTCTAGAGGAAAGTTGATGGGTATGATGACGATCAAGATGATGGTGCAGACCGAATCACGTAAGGCTGAGTGGTGTGGATAGATCGCGCTCACATGAAAAACTATAGGAGAAAATGATAGGAAGGGTTGACCGAGTCCCACGATTTTGATACAAGGGCCAGAGTTGTTCTGACAGAATGCAGTGCACCTTCTTCCGGAGCGGTTCTTTGCAGCATCCAGATTCTTGGTCTTGGACCCGTCGGTCTTTTTTGAAAACGTCTGTTGTCGGGCTTCTGTTGCTCGGTGGCAAACTGCTGTATCCCTCAGTCGCGCGCGCGAACGACCTACCTGACGGTGAACTCACCTTCTTCAATGTGCATACGGACGAACGGCTGCGAGTCCGCTATCGGGATGACGCAGGGAATTATGACCTGACGGCGCTGGACGAGGTGAATCACATTCTGCGTTGCCATCACACAGGAGAAGTCGCCGCCATCGATGTGCGAATGTTGGAGCACGTCAATCTCGTGCACAAAGCGGTCTATAGCACTGAAGATATCCACGTAATTTCAGGCTATCGTTCTCCGGGATACAATGCGCAGCTTGTGAAGCGAAGCCGACGAGTTGCGCAGCACAGCCTACATATCGAGGGGCAGGCGCTCGATTTCTATATTCCCGGTGTCGAGATTCGCGAACTTCGGCATGCTGCATTGAAGTTGCAGTACGGTGGAGTCGGGGTTTATCCGCGCAAGAAGTTTATCCATCTCGATTGCGGCCCGTTCCGAACCTGGTAGCTCCCCTCCAGCAACCCCAGAAACACGATCGAGACAGGCGTGAAGCTTCGGCAGTCTGCACGTGTGTCCAACGAGAGAACCCTCTTGCAGGATGCTCAAAAAGGCTGTCAGCAAGGCCGCAGCGAGTGAAGATCCGAGGCGTACCCTCTGGGTACGTTGAGGGTCTGAACGATGCGAGAACGCCGCTGGCGGGCTTTTTCAGCATCCTGTGGAATCAGATCCGCTTGAGGAATAAGACCGACAGTGGCGGGAGTGTGAGTGCGAGCGAATGGGGCATGCCATGAGAAGGGAGGGCGCTTGTACGGAGCCCTCCCAAGTTTCCCACGTTGCTTCCCCCGTAGGTTGAGGCATCGCTATTCAACAGTTCGCGATAGTGGCCTTCGGCAGGCACGCCGACTCGATAGTTGTAGCGGGGAACAGGGGTGAAGTTACACAAGCATAATATCTGATTATTCTGATCCTTGGCTTTTCGCAGGAAGGCGATCACGGAGTGGGTTGCATCGCAAAAATCGATCCATTGGAAACCGGTCCAGTCGTGATCGAGTTCGTGCAGCGCTGGCTCTTGGCTGTAGAGCCTATTCAGGTCTCGTGCGAGCCGTTGGAGCCCTGCGTGCCGATCGAAATTGCAGAGATGCCATTGCAGGCTGGTGTCGTGGTTCCACTCGCTCCACTGTCCGAACTCTCCACCCATGAACAGCATTTTCTTGCCGGGATGCCCATACATGAAGGCATAGAGGGTTCGGAGGTTGGCAAAGCGTTGCCAGTCATCGCCCGGCATCTTATCGAGCAACGACCGCTTTCCGTGGACCACTTCATCGTGCGAGAGCACTAGGACGAAGTTTTCATTGAAAGCATAGAGAAGGCCAAATGTAATTTTATTTTGGTGGAAGCGACGGTGGACGGGATCGTGGCGAAAGTATTCCAGTATGTCGTGCATCCAGCCCATGTTCCACTTGAACGTGAAGCCCAGTCCTCCGGTATAGGTGGGGCGTGAGACTCCGGACCAGGACGTAGACTCTTCGGCGATGGTTAGAGCCCCAGGGAAGTCACGGTGAACCAGGACATTCAAGTCCTTCAGCAGCGTGACGGCGCCGATGTTTTCGCGTCCGCCGAACCTGTTGGGAATCCATTCTCCTTCTTTCCGTCCGTAATCGAGATAGAGCATTGAGGCGACGGCATCTACACGCAAGCCGTCGATATGGTAGCGATCCAGCCAAAAGAGAGCGCTGTTCAGTAGGAAGTTCCGGACCTCCAGACGATCGTAATTGAAAATGCGGCTGTGCCAGTCCGGATGGTAGCCGAGCCGTGGGTCGGCATGGTCGTAGAGATGCGTGCCGTCAAATTGGGCGAGCCCATGTGGATCGTCTGGAAAGTGGGCGGGGGCCCAGTCCATCAGCACACCGATTCCTGCCTGATGTGCCGTATCGACAAAGGCCATGAAGTCTTCCGGAGTCCCGTATCTGCCAGTGACTGCGAAGTAGCCGGTAGTTTGATAACCCCAAGATCCATCAAACGGGTGCTCGGTAATTGGCATCAGTTCGACATGGGTATAGCACATATTCTTCACGTAAGAGATGAGCTTTGTGGCAAGCTCTGCGTAGGTCAGCCAGCGATTTTCTTCCTCAGGGACACGCATCCAGGATCCAAGATGGACCTCGTAAATTGAGAGGGGCTGGGCAAGCGGGTTTTGCTGTGCCCTCGCCGTCATCCATGCCTGGTCCTTCCAACAATAGGGAGTGTCTGTGTGAACGATCGAGGCGGTCTTGGGGCGTAGTTCGGATGCAAGAGCATAGGGGTCGGCTTTCAGGAGCGGAGCGTCATGATGGCGCGACCGGACCTCATATTTATAGAGCGTGCCGTCTATCAGTTCGGGAATGAAGAGTTCCCAGAGGCCGGTTGCTCCGCGGTTTGTCATGGGATGGCGTCGGCCATCCCACTGGTTGAAGTCACCTACGACACTCACTCTCGCGGCATTTGGCGCCCAGACAACAAAATGGACCCCGGCGACACCCTCCACTGTTCGGAGATGGGCGCCCATCGTTTCGTAAGCTTTGAAGAAGGTTCCTTCGGCGAAAAGATGCAGTTCGAAATCGGTGAGGAGGGGGGGGAATGCATAGGGATCATGCCGCTCCGATACCAGCCCTGCGTAGTCGGTTACGCAGAGACGGTAGGGGCTGGTTCCCAGTGGCCCTGGTACAGTCGCTTCGAACAGACCATCTTTATGGATGCGCCTCATGGGAATGGGTTGCGGACTTTGCGCATTGAGTAGTAGCGCAACCTCGTTGGCTTCCGGCAGGAAGCACCGAATCGAAACGGTAGGGGAGTTGCCCTGGGTCGTTGGATGGGCGCCGAGAATCGCAAGGGGATCCCAGTGATGGCCCTGGATAAGTTGTTCGAGTTGATCGAGCGACAAGCCTGACATGTGCGGAGACTCCTCAGTGTGTAGATCGTATCGTAAGAGGGGCGAGCTAAGAATGGAAGAGGAAAACGCATTGAGATTTCAGCCCGCAGAACTCAGTGTCGCGTGACTTGTTCACCAACTTCTGTTGCAGTTCGGTTGAAAGTCGCCCATCACGAGACTGAAATGTTCTGAAGCAGGGAAGGTGTTACACAATTGCGCTCATCGGTGGAGGAAAGTGGTGCGCCCGGAGGGACTTGAACCCCCAACCCCCAGATCCGTAGTCTGGTGCTCTATCCATTGAGCTACGGGCGCGTGAAGAAACAATATGGAGATGCTGTCTACAGGGTGTCAAGGCAAGATTCTCGATAGATGGAAACCGATAACAAGCACGCGCCCCTTATACAGGCGATGCAATCGTGGGGTCAAGCTGGCTGGAGGTTTAAGGTT
>JANNIV010000264.1:0-1846 GCA_031405355.1 Nitrospira sp. | reverse complement strand
CACATAGACGCGGACGATGGCGAACATTTCCGGTTTCAGCAACAGATCGGAGTTCGGTACCGTCACCCGCAGCCGCATCGTACGGGTAGCAGGATCGAGCACATCGCCGACGTAGGTGATCGTGCCCTGAAAGATGCCATGTGGATAGGCGGACGCAATGACATCGACCCTCTGATCCTTGCGGATATACTGCACGTCCTTCTCCGGCACGTTTCCGACCACCCACACAGCCGAAAGATCCGCGACGGTGAAGAGCTTCTGCTCCATCTCAACCACCTCACCCCTCGTGATATTGCGCATGATGACCCGGCCGTCGAACGGCGCACGCAAGAGCACATCGGCCTTGATCGTATCCTCGCGATCCAGCCGCTCGACTTCCTGCCGGGGGACGCCGAGCAGTTCCAGACGGTTCCGCGCCTCGCGCGTTTCTGCTTGAGCCGTTTTCATCGCGGCCTCACGGCGCAGCAACTCGGCCAGACTTACAACCTTTTGTTCATGCAGGTCCCTGGCACGCTCATACGCCAGTTTCGCTTCGTGCAGCTTTGCGGCAGATTTTAGATACGCTCCCTCCGCCACACCGAGGTCCGTACTATGGAGCATCGCCAGCAAGGCGCCTTTCTTTACATCTTGGCCGACATCCACGTAGACCTTCTCTACCCGGCCCCTGATGAGCGTGGTCACCTCAGCCAGTTCATTTTCGTTGGCTTGAACTGTGGCGGTATATTGCCTGGGTACCAGCATCGCCCCACGGACAACCGGCGAGACCTCAATCACCGTCCGCGCGAGTTCTTCAGATGTGAGGTGGACAACACCTGTCTTGTCAGCCACTACGGCCTTCTTGGTCTCAAGCGCTTGTTCCGGAGTTCTCTCGCAGGCAAGAAGTCCAGCGAGCGCGAAGGCGACGAGGAGGACTGTAGCGCGGCGTTCATGAAACGTCGTTCGGGAATAGAGTTGCTGGTTTCTAGTTTCATGTTTCATGTTATTAAGAAACAACCTCCGAAAACTTGAAACTAGAAACTCGAAACATGAAACACTTGAACGAGATATGCCTCATGGTCATAACACTCCGATTAATCAATCAGCATGAGGTGTGCCACGAAAAACATACGATTTCATGGAGGGATATGGCCGATCTAGAAGCCTTTTGCCACGTTACTGATGGCGGACTGTGGTGAAATGCGACAGTGGCGAGCGTATCTCGTTCAAGCGTTTTAGTTATCGAGTTTCATGTTTCTAGTTATTCGTTTCGGATTGCTGAAATTCCGAGGGTGAATTTCAGCAAATCCTCACAGTCAACCCTACAGAAGTAGGGGTGGACTAGTACATAAGAGGAATAGACCTATTCCTAGCAACCGCCATAAATTCCGCCCTACAGAAGTGGGGGTGGACTAGTACATAAGAGGAATAGACCTGTCCCAGCAACCGCAATGATCGGAAAGGAACGGCTCCATGTATTTACCATTCAAGGCCTCGAAGCGGCGGGTTCGGGAAGCAGAGAACGCGCGGAAGAATCGCTGGGAGATCGTCAAAGCGCTCTCCCAGGGCCAGATCAACCGGCGGGATCTCTTCAAGTGGGGACTGTTTACGTCGGCGGGGCTGTTGCTCTGCAAAAACGGTCTGAGTCCCTATGCCAACAGCGCCTTTGCCCAGGTTCCCATGGGCGTCCCGCGGTCGCCGGTCGGGAGCGCGCTGCCCTATACACAGCCCTTGAATCGGCTCGCCTATGAGCCGCCGACGCCCTTGACGAAGCTCGTGCAGCCGAACGGCGAGTGGGAGGCAGTCTGGCCCTCCAGCAGGGTGAGTGGCGGCGGCGGACCGAGCTCAAAGCGGCTCTCCTATCATACGG
>JANNIV010000263.1:0-3705 GCA_031405355.1 Nitrospira sp. | reverse complement strand
CTCACCTGTTCCCTGTCCTCCCCCTTTCCCCATGCGAGATCACTCTGCCCCTTCAGGGAAGTTCTGAGTTATGAGTTCTGGGTTTTGAGTTGTCTGGCGCAGTACTGGGGTGTGGGAGAAGGGCTGAGGGGGTCTATCTGGTTGATCTGGTTTGTTTAGTTGATTTCGTTGTTTGAACCAGAAAAACCAAAGAAACCAGACAGACGAGACAGACCAGAAAGACCATCCTCTCTTCAGAATGGCTGCGGCTCTGGGGGATCGGTGGATTCGGATCGGGACTGCTGCGCGATCAGTTCAGTCTCGGGTGTGATACGCCCGACATCGAGAAGGATGGCGACCAGCATGTCGCTCAGGACGTTCACGCCGGAGCGGGCTCGTGCAATGATCCAATCCACGGTCATGATGAGTGGAATGGCCGCACCGATGACATGAGGCGGCAAGCCGGCAGCTGAGAGGACGAGCGGCAGCACGATCATCCCGGCCTCCGGAATGCCGGCGACACCGGCCCCCGCGATCATCGATGCGGCGACGATCAACAATTGACTGCCCATCGGCAGGTCGAAGCCCAGCGCTTGGGCAAGGAAGAGCGCGGCCATCGCTTCATAGAGGGTGATGCCGTCATTGTTGAGGTTGGTGCCAACACAGGCGGCGAGGCGTGCCGATTGAGGCGAGACCTGCATGCGATCAAGGCATCGGAGAGTAACCGGCACGGCAGCAAGGCTGCTATTGCACGACATGGCGGTCATGATCGCGTCGGCTCCCTGTCCCAGATAGACCTTCGGCGACTTCTTCCCTACCAGCCAGGCGACGAGCGGGTAGTAGCCGAGCGAGTGGATGGCGAGTCCCGCGAGCATGGTGACGAGGAAGATCCAGAGGACGGCGAAGACGCCGATACCCGCCTTGCCGACGACCTGGGCGACGACGCCGAAGACGGCGAGCGGTACCGCGAGGATGATCCACCCAAGGATTTTCACAAGCCAAGAATAGATGTGCTCAATGGTCCGCACGAGGGTATGAATGACTCCACGCCCCTGGCCTGCATTACTATGCAAGCGGCGAAGTGTGGCGCCAATGCAGAGGGCCAGAAGGACGACTCCGATGATGTTGCCGCTCGAAAACGGGGCCATGATGGTGCGGGGAATATAGGACGCAAGGTATTCGATCGGACTCTGCTCCCCGGTCTGCGCAGCTGCGGTGGCGCCTGCCGATGGCTTTGAGCTCGGCACGACGTTCAGCAATTCATCGACATGGCCTTGCCAGGCCAGACCCGGCTGCCAGGTGTTCATGATCACGAGACCGATCGTCATGGCCACGGAGACGTTGACGAAGCAGATGAGGAGCAATTTGGTGCCCTGGCGCAGCGGGAGGCTGGTACGGATAAGCGCATCGAGGATCGCGAAGAAAATGAGCGGGATGGCGAGGGTCTTGAGCAGCGTAACGAGCAGCAGGCCGAGCCAGCCCAGATCCTCGTTGCGCAGACCGCCCCAATAGGGCGCCTGACCAAAGACCCCACCAAGCAACGCGCCACAGGCCACGGCAATAAGCACTTGCGTGTAGAGCGGCAGAGGGATCAAGCGTGGTGTGTCTTGCATAATGGTCGATTGTGGCCCGCGGATGGTGTATCTGGTCTATTTGGTTGGTTTCATTTATCTGGCAGGGATAGCCTTCTCAACCGTCCCGCGGTTTATCATCCCGGCCTGATGGACCGCCAACTCAACGCTCCGATGACTGCGCCAGTCGTATCGGCCAGCCAATCCAGCCAGCTCGACTCGCGGAATGGGACGAAGAATTGATGTCCTTCATCCGTCATTCCATATAGCGACGCCGTGACAATAGCGAAGAGGAGCGCCTGCGACGCGACTTGCCCGCTCACACCCCAACGGAAAGCCCGATAGCAGAGTCCGCCAAGCACAGCATACTCCACCGCATGCAGAACTTTGTCGCTGATTTCTTCAAACAAGAGCGATGGCAGTTGCTCTTCCGGGTGAGACTGGGACGACAAGTAAAAAATCGTTCCGGCATACAGCGCCACCGGTAGCCAGTACCAGAACACTTGAACCATCACACCTTGCCGGACTTCGTCACGCATCAATTTCCTCTCGCTCCATTTCCGGCCCTATGCCATACTTATATCTGACAGGTTGGGGAAAGACTATATAGTCACGAGAAACAGGCCGAGGTTGAGGCTAAGGTTGAAGGAAGGTCAGACTTTTTTCTCAGCCTTGACCTCAGCCTTAACCTTCTGAAAGCTGGCGAACTTTTTCAGCCTTCTGCTAAAGCATTCGACTATGAAGACCGCCCGCATCTGTTTTCTCTGGCACATGCATCAGCCCTATTACACGGACCCGGTCGCGGGGTCTGCCAGTATGCCCTGGGTGCGCCTCCACGCCACCAAAGCCTACTACGATATGGCGTATGGGCTGGAGAATTTTCCTGAGATCAAAGCCACGTTCAACTTTACCCCTTCGCTCCTGCGACAGCTGCAAGAAATCGGATCAGGGACGGTGCGCGACCTCTTTCTGGAATATGCGCAGCGTCCGGCGGCGGACCTCCATCCGGAAGAGAAAGCCTTTCTCGTCCGTCATTTCTTCTCCGCCAATTGGGCCACGATGGTGCGCCCCTACCCTCGCTATCATGAATTGCTCGTGAAACGCGGGGCCGACACCTATGGCCGCGACTTGGAGCGCGTGGCGCGGCAATTTTCCACACAGGATCTCCTGGACTTACAAACGTGGCACAACCTCGCCTGGTTCGGCTACGGCACGGTCAGCCGCTATCCGCGCCTAGCTGCGCTGCGTGCAAAAAATAAAGGCTTCACGGAAGAGGAAAAGCAGGAGGTATTGGCCCTCCAACTCGTGGCCATGCGTGAGATAGTCCCGCTCTATCGACGACTCATGGAGCGGGAGCAGATTGAGCTCACGACGACTCCCTTCTTCCATCCGATCCTGCCCCTCGTCATCGATACAGACTTCACTCGGCGTGCCAGACCGGATCTCCCCCTCCCCTCGCGATTCCATGCGCCGGAAGATGCGGGGGCACAATTGCAACGAGCTGTCGAGTTTCATGCCGCCACATTCGGCCGAGCTCCCGTGGGCCTCTGGCCGTCGGAAGGCTCCGTCTGTCCGGAATTGATTCCGATGTTGCCAAAGGTCGGACTGCGCTGGCTGGCGACCGACGAAGGCATTCTCGCTCGCTCGTTCGACGCGGCCCAGCAACCGTGGCAACGTCACCGAGACCTCTACCAGCCCTACCGGGTTGGGCCGGAGGGCCACGACGTCACGGTACTGTTTCGCGATCGGGAAATCTCCGATGCCTTCGGGTTCGTCTATCATAAGACGACTCCTGAAATGGCCGCCGAGGACGTCCTTCGCCGGCTGCGTCACATCATTCATGAAGCGCCACAAGAGCAGGTCACCGTCGCGATTGTGCTCGACGGGGAAAATCCATGGGAACACTACCACGAGGGAGGCGAACAGTTTCTTTCGCTCCTCTACAAGGCCTGCTCGACCGGCGCGCTCAGTCACGACGGAGTTCACACCACTACCGCGACAATTTCCCAAGCGCTTGAAACCGCGCCGGCCACTCGAAGAATCAGCCACCTCCATTCTGGCTCCTGGATCAATCAGGACTACACGATCTGGATCGGCCACCAGGAAGATAATCAGGGATGGGATCTGGTGAGTCACACGCGATCCCGGCTTGCCG
>JANNIV010000262.1:0-7979 GCA_031405355.1 Nitrospira sp. | reverse complement strand
TCCATCGATTTGAAGACCCGTGCGATGTGTGGTGGTATCCGAGGACCGTGCGGATGACTGACCGCTGATTCAGCGAGGCAGAGTCGTGGAACGAGACCGCTCCTGATGGAGCGGCTGTAGATTCATGTGCGGGTCCGGGCTGATGTCGCGGCGCTGGAGCACCCTGATCGTTGTCAGATACAAAATGCGAAGATCGAGGAGCATCGATTGATGCTCCGTATACCAGACGTCGAGCGCAAGCCGCTCATCCCAGGAGAGACGATTCCGCCCGTTAATTTGAGCCCACCCGGTGATTCCCGGCCTGACCGTATGTCGGAGGCCTTCGCGCTCGCTGTAATAGGGCAGATATTCCGGCAAGAGCGGCCGCGGACCGACCAGGCTCATATCCCCGCGCAGAACGTTGAAAAGCTGCGGCAGCTCATCAAGACTGGTGTGTCGGAGTATTCGCCCAAGCGGCGTGATGCGATGCGCATCGAACTGCGATTGACACTCGCGTTCGCGATCCACGCACATCGTCCTAAATTTCAACAGCGTAAAGACCCGTCCATCCAAGCCTGGACGACGCTGACAGAACAGCACCGGCGATCCCATGGTCGCTCGAATGCCGATCGCCACCACGATCATGAGCGGACCCGCGACCATCAGGCCCACAGAGGCCGCGAGGAAGTCTACGAGGCGTTTCACCATCACGTTCACGCTACAATGTCGCCAAAGATTCGGACTGACCGACCCGATTGAACTTGAACATTTCCCGTAGCTTGCTGCGGGGAGCTTCATGTCGTTCCACGGCAGAAACAGTTCCTCCCAATATCGAAGCACAATCCCGGATTTCGTGAGCGACAAGTGGACTCGCTCACCGAAGACCGCCCAGCGAACGGCGGGTTTCACCTCGTAAAACACGGCAAGTGCCCGCATGACGGTGGTGCCGGAAAAGCGCGCATTGATCTCGAAAATGGCCGGCCCGTCGGATCCCACGCGGAGTTGGAAGTTCGCCGGACCGTACGCTTTCAAAGCTAACGCCCGCTCACGACCATCTTCTCGAGTTCGGAAAACGGTTCGATATAGGCTCGATAGGTATTCCCATTACGCAGGTCTCGACGACCGACACCTGCATCGCCGCCGCTTCAAGCAGCACGCCCGGGACCCCTTCTCGCTAGGTGGGAAGGACCAGCACATCCACAGTGGCATAGAGCGCCGGCGTATCCCACTCTTCACCGATCAGATGCACGCGCGGGTCCTTCCGCAAGGAGGCTTCGACGTCTTGTGGGATCGAATCCTGCGGCTCCAGTGGGCCGACGGAGAGAAGATGCAACGCCGTGAAGTCGGTGCGCAACCGAGCCCACGCAGTTGCCGTCTGATGGATTCCAATCTGAATACCTGCTCAGGGGGGAACAGCCAGTCGCCTTCTCCGTCGAAGTGCCGTGAGATGCCGATGAATGCCGCATCAAGCACATCTTCCGATAGAACTCGGGGCGATCGATACCACCCATGCTCTCGATAGAACTGGACGTCGGTGTCTGATGGCAGCAGCAGCGGTTCTTTATGAGTGATCATAAACATTCCTCAGTGTGCTTGGTTACCACACAGTCGTTGGAAGCGGCGGCGCGGCTGTCGGAGGCTCGTGAGACTGCTGGTCAGTATCAAACCTCACCAGGTTCAACAAGCACGAGCGTAGCGTCTGCACGCTCTCGGCTGTGCCATCGGGGGCATAGGGCAGACTTGGTGGTTCAACCAACGCATGCTCGCCACCAGGTGATCGAAACCGGATCGTCTTCATGCCGAGCCGGCGGGCGCCGAGAAAATCCTTTGCAGGATTGTCCCCCACATACACAGCAGTCTCAGGAGAGACCCGTAATGTCTGGAGTGCCGTTTCAAAGGGAACATGGCTGGGCTTCCAATTTTGGCGTCCGAATGCATCGCTGAAGACAACCGATTGAAAGGCGCGATTGAAGGGCATGGCTTTCCACTTGCGTTGCTGAACCGCGAGATACCCATCGGTGATCAGCCCCAAGCTGTACTGCCGTCCCAAATCGGCCAGCAGCTCCTCCATGCCGTCAAATGGGGCCAACACAGGGTCATGCTCCCGGTACACCGCGACCATCTGCCGGACCAGCTCGTCCCGTTGCCTGTCCACTCCCCGCTGCTCGAGCCATTGGTGGAAGGTGTCGCCGCGAACACCTTGCGCGAATAGACACCCCAACTCGTGTGTAGTCTCGGCTTCCGGAATCGCCATGGTCTTTTCAATCCATGCGGCGACGGCCCGGAATCCACTCAGGACATACGAACGCTCAGGATAAAGGGTGTCATCCAGATCAAAGATGACGGCGTGCAATCTGCTCATGTTCCGCCTGCGATAAGAAGAACGCGTCATCGTAACGAGTAAAGTGGAGCCCCGAAACATAGTCTCCGGTATACGTCATATCTACCGGCAGACCTGCGATTCTGGCGAGCAACAATTTCGGAGAATCCACTCCTGCCTTGATCCCTAACGGGAAGCCGCCGCCCATCCTGGCATTGATTTCAGAAAGGTAGGGCCGCTTGTCCTTGAGGATGCATTGCACGGTGATAGGACCAACGGCTGGTAGTGCCTGAGCGATCTTTCGGCAGGCGGCTTCGATGAACGCATCGTGCAGCGTCACTCCTTTTGCCACCTCTCCCGCACGGACTTCAATGCGTTGGCGTGACACAACTGTGAGAACTTTCCCGTCCAGATCGCAGACCACATCGGAGGTGATCTCTGGACCAGGCAGAAACTCCTGAATCACCGCATCCGGAACATATTCGGAAAAGAAATCCAGTTCCTTGCGGTTCTGGACTTTGTAGACGTGCTGGGATGCGCTGCCGCGTCTAGGCTTGATGAACAAAGGAAATGATTGTTGCAGAACGGCCGGATCAGCCGCCAGCCACGTGGCAGGGGTCGGCAATCCGAGGCGTTGGAAGAAGTGAAAGGTCATCCACTTATCGCCAACTATGTCCACGGATTCCGATGGGATGACCGCCAGCCGCGCTCCCGTTTGCTCGATTACCTCCCGATGGCGAGCTAAAACAGGAATGTCCAGATCAATCAGCGGAAAGATCAGCCTGATATCTTCGCGCACACAGATATCATGGAGGGTCGGAATATACTCAGGACATTCCAGGCGTGGCACGATATAAAAGACATCGGCAACCTGTAAGGCCGATGCCAGGGGGTCGATATCGATCGCAAGGATCTTGCCTGCCAATCCAAGCTGCTCATAGGCGCAACGAAATGATCGGAGGAGCGCGACTCGGCGGCCGGCGCTGGTAAAGAGAATATTGAACGGACGTGATTGAGGGTTCATAGCTTCTTCCTTTATGTCCAGCTTGAAAGGTTTCGGGGATCTGCGAGTACGTTCACAGGTTCCTCGCCAGGTATTGCTCTAATCGCCCCGTTACCGGTCAGTCGCGATGGAGGGAGCGGGAGGAATCCGAACAGACGGCTCCCTCTTTGGGGGGAAGTCATTTGAAAAGACCTTCCCGGGATGGATTGTCCGGATGATTGATGCCATCCCGTCTCAGGATCTACCAGGGGGTCATCAGCAGAATCTTGCAATCGAGCCACAGGGAACGGTGGTCGAAGCACCTGAGGGCGAGCGCAAATTTCTGTTCCCACGTGAGCGCCTTTCGTCCATTGACCTGCACCCATCCGGTAATACCGGGAAGCACATTGTGCCGACGATGCTGTTCAGGCAATCACCGGCAAAATAATGGGCATCACGCTTGTCGTGACAATCAATTCAAAGAAGCGTTTCCCGACAGGCGGCGATGGGGTTGTCATGGGCGAGTCTTGATACTGCATGGCTGCGAATCCCCTCACCGGAGGCGAGTTACTTTCTTGCCTTATGGTTCGATCGGTCGCGCTAACCGGAGGTTTTGACCAATCGTCGCTCCGCACGCCCTACCTTCTTAGAGGAATCTCCCAGGGTAGCGGCCATACCTGTGTCGGGTGCAGGTATTCTCTTCTTCTCAAGCAGCTCCAGATGCTCTTCGTAGACGGCCTGCCGGATTTCCTCCTGGCGGAACTCACGAAGGACCCATGCGCGCGCCGCTACATCGTGCTTGCGGCTGAGCTCGGAGTCCTTCAGGTACGTCCGGATGGCTCGATCCAAGCTCTCCGGATCATAAGGCTGCATGCATGGTTGTGATATAAACTAACCTGATCGATGTCTTTGTCATTCTCTTGTTTCGACAATGGCCGGCACCCAAGAGATCTCGCTCCCACCCGCCCTTCTCCTCGGTGGGGCTTTTCAGGATATCGAGTGGGTTGGGGAGTTACTGATGAGACCGTCAAAGTGTGCGCGTATACTTTCTTCGCAAGGGGCATTTCTCCAGGAAAACAGGTGATTATCGAGAGCACGCTACGCACTATTTGATGGTCGGCTTAGTACCTCAACGTGGGTGATCCTCCCTTGAGAGCAACGACAGCCGTCGAGCATAAAATGGCCGACCGTTTGAAGAAGCGTGCGCCGGCTCGGTAGCCGTTAAATTGGATTGAGGAACTCGGAGATCTTTGTCTGCCAGCAATCTCGAGTATTCATTGATCACTTTCGCGAATACCACATGTTCATCGAACTGCTCCCGGGCCATGCGATATGCCTCCTCCCCCATGCACATCGCTTTCTCCGGATTCGTCAGGAGATCGAGAATCGCCTCCGCTAAGGCTTGGGGGTGACCTAATGGTACGAGCAGGCCGTTGCGGCCGTGCAGGACAGCCTCCCGATTACCCTTCACATCGGTGACAACAGCCGGCACGCCCATGGCCGCAGCCTCCATGACGACCCGTGGGATCCCTTCAAAGAGGGACGGCAGCACGAGCACATCCATTAATGCATAGAAGCTTGGCAGCTCCTCATTCGGACGTGCTCCGAGAATCATACATTGATCAGAAATTCCATAGTCCTGAGCTGCCCCCGGACTGACTGCGTCAGCTTTCCCAGTATCGGCTTCGCCAATGATCAAGAAACGCACATTCTGGTACTGCCCGGCGACTCCTTGGCAGGCCTTGAGGAAATCGAAGAAGCCTTTCCGCTTTCCGGCTAATCGACCGACGAACCCCACGACCTTCGCATCGTCCGGTATTCCAAGCTGTTGGCGCTTTCTGCGAATATCGCCGGTCTTAATTTGTTCCCGATTAAAGAGGGACAGGTCGATTCCATTGCCCAAATGTTTGACCTTTTCGGGGGAGCAAATTCCCATTGAAAGGGCCATCTCTACATCCTCTTGGTTTTGCGCCAAAATCACGTCTGAACAGCGCGCCGCTACCTTCTCAAGGCCGATATAGAAACGGCGCAAGATCGGATGCATGAGGTCATGACAATAGAAACCGTGAACCGTGTTTATTACAATCGGCACACCAGCGAAACGAGCCGCAAGTTGGCCGAGCAATCCCGCCTTTGGAGTGTGGGTATGGACGATCGTAAAGCCTTCCTGTCGCATCACCAAATAGAGGCGTATCAGTGAGACCAAATCGAGCAGCGGGGTCACATTGCGGCTGATGCGGATCGCAATATGCCTGATGCCGGATGTCTCAATCGCGGGGACTTCTCCTCCTGGCGAGGAGATGCCGACCACCTCGTATCCCTTCGATTGAATGTTGTTCATTTGATTTAACAGCAGGCCCTGTAACGATTGGGCAACTGTCGTCACATGCGCGACTTTGATCTTCTTCACAGGCTCCTCCATTCAGAATGCGTGTCGCCGTCGCGATCGCGCAGGTACCGGCAAGACCTTCAATCTTGACTTATGGTTCGACTGCATTGAGTGGCCGTTTGCCCGCTGAGGTGGTTGCTGTGGCGGTGGTCTGTCTGTAAGCCCAGACGGCGACCACGAGGAAGATAAAGGCCCTGATGGTCTCCTTGGATTCATCGAGCGCATCGCCCAGGATCAGATCCCCGCCCCCGCCGACGATCGTATAGAGTGCCTGTGAGGCGAGGAAATGAACCGGCATAAGGCCGGCGATCCACCATGGGACAATCGGGAGCCCGATACGGGCCATCCATGCGCGGACGGTTGCTGAGTAGGCGGTGAGGATCGGTACCAGCGTGCAGACGGCAAGCTGGAAGATGGCCAGGAGGCGAACCATGTCGATCGAGCGCCCCCAGAACGATTTTTTCACGCCTTCCGTTGTATGCGCTTGAAACCAGGTGAGATTGTGCAGGTTCCACTCGCCTTGCTGATTGATGGTCTCGAGCCAAGACGGGACAGAATAGTGAAACAGCCGATGGCCCCAGCTAATTTCCTCGCCGAAACAGACGAGGAGAAGGGCTCCGAGGGCATACAGAGCCAGAGGGCTTTCAATGTGGTTGGCGCCACATTGTCTGTGGCGCCCCGACGTCTGGCGGGCGGTCACGAGAAATAGGATGCCGGCGAGCAGGAAACAGAGAGCCCCGGCATTCTCGATAGGACCGTCTTCCTCGGCCAACCAGGCCAGGGTATCGATCGAGAGGAACAGCAGGATGGATGCCGTGAACAGCATTAGATAGGTCGCACTGATGATGGCGCGAGGCGCTAAGATAGCTTGCCGGCCCGGCACTCCAGCGGTGAGCCTCCTGTAACCGTCAGTCTCGCTAGATGAACTCATGGGTGATAACCCTCCTATGCTCGGCCACATTATTCTTGACGGTCTGCCGCGAAAAGGCACAGTCTGCTCCACCTGAGGCTCCCCCCTACACCGACAATTGCGCCTCTACCTGTTGCTCCAGAAGGCCTTCTTCCGCTCTAGGGGATCCTTCCTGCTTCTCACGTGCCAGCTGTCTCGCATAGTCATCCATGGTGAGGATCTCCAGCAGCCCCTGCTCGCGCATCCGATGGGCGTACTTGAAAATCTCGGCCAAGCCGGACAACATGGCCTCTGTATCCTCGTTCAGGTTGAATGGGGGAAACCAGAGGTGATAGA
The DNA here is from genome assembly GCA_031405355.1 of Nitrospira sp. Classification (GTDB taxonomy): domain Bacteria; phylum Nitrospirota; class Nitrospiria; order Nitrospirales; family Nitrospiraceae; genus Palsa-1315. The sequence continues at coordinate 1,063 of JANNIV010000262.1, read as the reverse complement.
GCCCGCCGGTCTTCACGGCATGCGCAATACCTCGCTTCCCTTTCAGCACGCGCCTGGCCATCGGAATCATCCTGCGCATCCCGGCGCGCGCGATGAAAGAATGATTGCCGGGGAGGTTCCACAGGCCAGGCAGGGTTTCTTCTGCTCGTACGTCCCTGGGCCGAAGCGCGAGCAGCTGATCGAAGAACTGTACGATCCTTTGAATCACTCGGCTGTCGGTGCGGATGAGGGGAGGCTCCGCCCCTCGATACGACCGCAATCCCAAATGCTTGAGGACGTCCAGGTGACCGACCTGGTTGCGAGGAAAGACGAAACTCTTCAGCACCATCCCTTGCCGAGCGGCTGTTTCAAGCGCGGCGTTCAGATCGGCCAGGGCGACGGATGGAGTGCATTCCGGGTCTCCATAGCAGATATGGCCGAACGAGTGCGACCCGATTTCATGACGGACGCGCGCGTGGCGAATCCATTCCACGATATCCGGCGCATACCAGGCCGGAGCGGAATCGACGGTCGTGCAGGGGTCAAAGCAATACCAATCGAGCGGGAACCAAGAATAGTAGGCGTGGGGAAACAGATCGGGATGCGCGATGCCGTGGCGATCGCGCAGACAGTTCTCCAGCATGAGATGTCCGACCACCGCCCAGGTCGCAGGGATATCGTAGCGGTCGAAAATCGCCAAGAGGGGCGTGATATGTTTCCGTTCCTGCCGCGACTCGTGCTCGAGTATGAGGAGGGGAAGGTGATCGAACCGTCCCCACGCCAATTCCAGATCGAGACTTACCACCATCGTGCCAGGCTTCCTAACGGTCATTACCAACCTCCTGAGAAGACTATTTGGTTTATCTGGTTCGTTTCGTTCAACCAAATGAAGCTCCCCGCAGCAGCCTACTCCGCCGAAGCAGTCGCTTCGGCTGCGAAGGCTGGAAGCTGCGGGGTATCTTGCGAAATTCTCCGACCCGTCGGCCAGAGCCTTTGGGCGGCGTGCCGAAGCCACTACCCTCCTTCGCCAAGGCTACGGAGGGTTCTCCCCGCCTTCATCCCCGTAGCGGCCTACTCCGCCGAA
>JANNIV010000261.1:0-7780 GCA_031405355.1 Nitrospira sp. | reverse complement strand
TAGCTGGCTTTGCGGAGAGGAACCGAATGGAGCAGCTGGGCAAATGCATTTTCCGGCATCGGCTGACCGAAGAGATAGCCTTGAGCCTCATCGCAACCCTGTTCGAGTAATAGCGTTCGTTGCGCCTCCTGCTCGACCCCTTCAGCAAGCACCAAGAGATTGAGGCTATGGGCCATGGCGATGATCGCCCGCACAATCGGGGCTGGCTGGGCCTGCGTCAGAATTTCACGGATAAACGATTGATCGATCTTCACCATGTCGATCGGCAACCGCTGCAGATAACTCAGCGACGAATAGCCGGTCCCAAAATCGTCGATGCAAAGCTGTACCCCCATCGACTTCAGAGTCGTCAGCATGACGATCGACGCCTCCACGTTGCGCATCGCGATCGACTCCGTCAGTTCCAACTCCAGGCAAGCCGGGGTCAACCCCGTTTGACTCAGGGCCTGCTCCACGGCGGACAGCAATGTATTGCCGTGGAACAATGAGTTGGAGACATTGATCGAAATGCTCACCGGCATCTTGCCGCGATGCTGCCACCCCTGATTGTGTCGACAAGCCGTTCGCAGCACCCACTCATCGATTGCTCTGATCAATCCTGTATCCACGGCAGCCGGCAAAAAATCCGCGGGTTGCATGAGCCCTCTCTGAGGATGTTGCCAACGCACCAGCGCCTCCGCTCCGATAATCCCACCTGTCCTCAGATCGACCTTCGGCTGGTAATACACCACGAACTCTTCCCGCTCGACGGCGTGGCGAAGCTCTCCCTCCAATGCCAACCGCTCACTCGCAGCCGCATTCAGGGTACTGGAATAGAACTGAAAGTTATTCCGCCCTTCTTCCTTGGCGTGATACATCGCACAGTCGGCATTTTTGAGTAATGAGTCGACGGAATCTCCGTCAGATGGAAAGATGGCGATCCCTATACTGACGGTCACGAAGATTTCCCGCCCTTCGATCGAAAAGGGCTTCACCAACGCTTCGACAATGCGGCGTGCGACCTTACCGGCGTCTTGGGCATCGCACAGATTTGTGAGGAGCACGGTAAACTCATCGCCGCCTAATCTCGCAAGCGAATGGTTCTCTTCCTTGTCTACAGACCGGCTGACAGAGTCGCTGTGCCGCACAGATTCGGCCAGACGGTCTGCCACGCTTTTCAGCAGTAGATCACCGATATTGTGTCCCAAGGTATCGTTAATGACCTTAAAACGATCCAAGTCCAGAAAAAGCATCGCCATCGTGGTGCGATAGCGGCGGGCATGCAAGAGAGCCTGCTCGACACGATCTTTGAACAAGACACGGTTTGGCAGTCCCGTCAAACTGTCGAAATAGGCCAGGCGATGGATCTCTCGCTCAGATTGTTTTCGATCGGTGATGTCTTGCGCCGTCCCGACGATCGAGAGGGCTTTCATTTGGTCGTCGAACACTGCCTCTGCCTGGAGATTGACCGTAAAATCCGCTCCGTTCGGCAAGATAAGACGATGGTCGATATCGCACGAGACCCGCTTCGTTAAAATACCCTTCAGCGCCTGCTCTACACGGCTTCGATCTTCTGCATGTACGAGTTGGATATAGGCATCGAACGTTCCAGCAAAGTCCTGCGATCGAATGCCCATCAGACGGCAAAATTCAGCCGACGCGGTAAACTGATTCGTATCCGGACGCCATTCCCAATTGCCGATTTTGGCAATCCGCTGCGCGAGCCCCAGCCGAACTTCACTCTTGATCAAAGCGTCCAAAGTGTGGCTCCCGCGCAGCATATACCGCACGCGATAACTTAAGATCATGGGATTGAATGGCTTCGTGATAAAATCCGTCGCGCCCTGTTCGTAGGCCTTGGCAATCGACTCGGTATCGTCGAGTCCCGTCATGACTAAGATCGGGACCCGGCTTCCGCCCATCAGCCCGCGCAAGCGCGAACAAGCAGTGAACCCGTCCATCCCCGGCATGATAATGTCCATCAGCACGATGTCGGGGCGGCGCTCGGCGAATTGCTCAAGAGCCTGTCCGCCGTTCTCTGCCTCACACACATCGTGGCCCGATTGCTCGAGTGTCTCGCGGACGAGCATCCGCATACGCGGTTCGTCGTCCACCACCAACACGAGCGGGCATGTTCGTTTGTGGAATGTTTCCATCATCCTAGGCAGTTTTTTTACCTAATTCATTCAGCACGGCCTGCCTCACCGCTTCATAGACTGAGTCTAACTCTGCCATCCGCTCATGGCTCCTTGCCACGTTACCCTGACGCCCCAGTAGCTCGAAATCTTTCAGAACTCTCGATAGTTCCATGGCCCCGATCATGGCGCTCGACGATTTCAAGGCATGCGCCGCATGAAAAAGCGCCTTCGCATCCTGGTGACCCACCGCCTGGTGAATGGCGCTCACATACGTGGCCGAGCTTTCCAAAAAACTCGTGAGGATTTTTGTAACCGGGTCCGGTCGCCCAGGGCGCCTGAGAGCGCGTAACTGGTCGAGCACCTGATCGGCCAGCGGCTCATCCGGTAGGGCGGGATCCGGCGTCTGCCCTGTCCCCTGTTCCGTCAAATCCGATGGCAACGGGACTGGTTCTGCCGGTACAGCATTGGATTGCTCAGCCGTTAGTGCGGCCTCAGCACCAGAACGCTGTACCCATTTCTGAATCATGTTTCCAAGTTCACCCTGCGTAAACGGCTTCGTCATATAGTCATCCATGCCGGCAGCTAAACATTCCTCGCGATCGCCGTCGATGGCATGCGCCGTCAGCGCCACGATAGGCACATGCCATCCGGTGCGCTGTTCATCATTGCGAATCGCCTTGGTCGCAGAGAGGCCGTCCATCTCCGGCATCTGGCAGTCCATCAAGACCAGGTCGAATTGAGCGCACTCAGTCTTGGCCACCGCATCGCGGCCATGCTCGACAGCCACAACCTGGCAGCCCAATTGCTCCAACATGCAGACCGCGACTTCCCGATTGACCGGATTGTCCTCTACCAACAACACTCGCGCGCCTACTACCTTCGCTTCAGAAAGCTGCGAAACGCCGTTAGACGGGACGCCTCCCCTCCAGGAGGAGAACTTCTTCCGGCCTTCTCGCGTATTCCCCGAGACTTTCTCCAATCGTGCGGTACACCAAAACGTCGCTCCCTGCCCAGGCTCACTCCTGACGCCGACCGTCCCCTCCATCAGGTGAACCAACTGTTTGACGATAGACAACCCTAACCCAGTCCCACCGTATTTTCTGGACGTCGATCCGTCGGCTTGTGAAAACGCTTCAAAAATCCTGGCATGCACGTCAGGGTCGATGCCGATTCCCGAATCTTGCACTTCGAATCGCACGAGGGTATGAGAAGCCGAGTCTTCCGCCATCGTGACCGTAAGCGTGATGTTCCCTCGTTCGGTAAATTTCACCGCATTATTCACCAGATTCATGAGAATCTGTTGCAATCGCATCGGGTCTCCTTGGAGTACAGATGGGACGGACTCAGCCAGCACACAAGTCAGGTTGACACCCTTGCCCTGCGCCTGCTCGACAAAAAGATCCGTCACCTCTCTGACGATTTTGATCAGATCGAATCGAATGTGCTCCAATTCAATCTTCCCTGCCTCTACCTTCGATAAATCCATGACATCATTGATGAGTCTCAATAACGTGGTCCCTGATCGATGCACGATATCGGCGAAGTGCTGCTGCTTTCCCGACAGTTCCGTCTGCAGCAAGAGTTCGGTCATCCCAAGAATCCCGTTCATGGGTGTTCGAATCTCATGGCTCATATGGGCCAAGAAATCGCTCTTGGCCCGACTCGCCGACTCGGCAAGATCCTTCGCCTGTTGGAGAGCCTCAAGCGCCTCCGTTCGCATGGTGACCTCGCGCTCAAGCTGCATCCGATAGCTGGCCTGCGCCTCTTCTGCCTTTTTCCGCTCGGTAATATCACGGATAAAACTGCTGAATTTGCACTCATTCTGCACCCAAATCGGCGACATGGACCATTCCACAGGAAACTCACCCCCATCCTTCCGGACGGTGGTCAGTTCAAGCCGCTGGGCCACGAACTGGCTCTCGCGCGCTTTCAGGAAGCGAACGAGTTCTTGCCGATACCCATCACGACTCTCTACGGGAATGACGAGGGAGTCGAGCGGCCGCCCAAGGGCCTCCTGCTCTGACCACCCAAAGATTGTCTCAGCCTGAGCGTTCCAACCGGTGACCGTTCCGGCAGCGTCTGTCGTCACGACCGCATCAAGCGCCGTATCGATCGTCTTCTGCAACTTCGCCTCGCTCTTTTCCAGGTTATGACTGAGACGCTGAATCGTCTTGTTCGCGATCAAAATCATCGCCGCAGCAAGCAGCGCCATCGCCAGGGCCTGTTGCACAAGCGGCTGCCAGGCCTCAGCCTGCAACCTCTTCAGTGAGATTTCGATCCGAATCCACCCTGCGAATGTGGGCGATAGTTCCTGTTTTCCCTCAACGACGTTCTCGGTTCCCGTTCGATGCAACGGATCCCGGTACAGCGGCTCGAAGACCACGATGATGTCGTCGCTGAGCCCAATCTCCGAACCGGAGAAGACGGCCCCCTGTTTCTTCTGTTCCGCCTTCCTGCTCCCCTGGTCGTCGAGGATCGTGCCGATCAGTGTTGTGATATCCGATGCCACAACCATGTGGTCGGGATCGAGCAGCATGATACGCTGGATGTCGTGCTGGTTCTTCACCTGGATAAACGCGCTCTGCAGCATGAAGAGATTTTCGAACAGAGCTGCCGCACCGAGTGCTGCATACCCGCGAGCCAATACACGACCCCGTTCTTCAGCCTGATTGCGAACCTGGGCTTGCTGACTCTGAAGGAAGAGGCCGCCGTACCCTGCTACGACAACAAGAAGAATGACGCTGATGACCAGCGTCATCCGTCTGACAGGAGACGGTACAGTTCTGCGCAATTGTAGGTGATCGTCGTTATGCATCAACGGCCTGACCTTATTTATATTCCAGGTCTACGACAACAGTGCCCCGCGCCGGAACCTGCACGTCCTTTTCCAACAGGCCCAACGTCTCATGCCACACCGTGATCCTGTGCAGTCCAGGAGAGACGCCGGCAATCGAGAACTGACCGGTTTCTGTCGTCTGGTCGAAGTACGGATCGTCAAACACCAACCGGTACGCCTGCATAAACTTATGCACGTTACATTTCACCAGGTGCAGGCCTGCTTTCTTCAGCCGTTTCTTGATCGAGTTTCCTCCCGCCACCATCGCCACATTGAGCGCCGTGCTGTTGTCGACGATCACATTGGTATTGTGCATCACCGGATCGTCGTTGAAAATTTGCACCTCAGCCCCCATCTGCGCTACAGCGACATGGGGATGGAACCGGCATTCTTTGTTTCGAACAATGACAGGAGTCGCCGTAACTATTCTGGCATGCACCTCACCGACACCCAGATCCACATGCACCACAGCATTCTGAAGCCCATGGGCGGCTGCGTCGACCGAGAGAGTCTCCATCGACATGGTCGTCCCACATACGTCCGGATCCCGATTGACTTGTATCTGGGTGGGAGCGGGCACCGACCCTCGATACAAGACGCGTCCAACTATCACCGGCCCTGTTGATTCGGAAAATGCCGACCTCGTCGGCGGCGCTTCGCTGCCTGGCTGCGAGACCGCTAGACCAGGAAACTCTGTTTGTGGCTCGGCAACAGAGGGAGACAACTCTCGTGGCCGGCGGAATTTGGCAGGCGGCCCCGGCGCAAAGCCGCGCAATTGCTGAGAGACCGGCGCCTTACGGCCCGATTCATCCGGTTCGATTCCGGGCGGCGAGGCGGCGAGAAGCGGCGACCAACAGGCCAGTCCGATCATCGCGGCGGGCACAGCGACAGCTAGAAGGCGGACGAGCGCCTGCCCTAACATCGCGGGACAACCGGCCATACCACTCCTAACCATCATTGTCTTTCCTGTGATAACGAGAGAATGTAGTACACGAGATCCCAGACGTCTTTGTCATTGCCCCCGATGGTATCGGCATAGGACGGCATGGGCGTGCCGTCCAACCCCGTCATGATACCGCGGTAGAGAGCCTGAGCAGAAGACCCGTTCTTGAGAGACGCCCGCTCGGTCAAGTCGCCGGGAGAAACCAGCAACCCATATGTATCCTTCAAGTTGCCGTCGAGCGCTTCCTTCCCGTCTCCGTAGCCGTTATCCCCGTGACACTTCTGGCATCCGTACTTGATATAGGTCTTGCGCCCGTTTTCAATTCCCGCATCCGAGGGAGGGCCCGGAGGATTGGGGAAGACCAGGGCCGTGGGCTTTGCGCCCTTGAACGCAGGGTTAAGCGTTTTGATATACGCAATCACCTGCCACCGCTCTTCTTCACTCAACCCGCCGTACGGCGGCATATTGCCTGGGATACCTTGCGTCACCGTGCGGAACAGGTCTTGATCCATCGGGAGCTCGCCGGATGGCGTGCTGCGGAACTTGTAGCTCCCTCCGGTAAAATCGCGCGGGCGTGGCCCTTCATAGCGGCCAATGAACCAGCCAGCCGGTCCGTCGCCCTTTCCATTCGCGCCATGACAGAGGAAGCATGCCCGGTCATAGATTTGTTTCCCCTTTTCCCTGGTCGCCTGATTGTCTTCAGGCTTCACGGCTTGCGCGAATGAAGCGATACTGAGCATCGCAAGACCGGCGCCGATAGCGAGAAATATTCGGATTCGCATAGCCCATCTCCCTCAGAAAATCACATCGATTCCAGAAAAGAAGGCGTTTCTGAGATTCCGCGCCGCGGTATCTCCGCCTTCCGATTGCCTGAGATTGAAATCGCTTCTGGCGAAAATCGCCACATTGGCACGGAGAAAATGCTTCGCTTGCACACCGATAAACGAAGCAGACATCCGCTGAGCCAGCATGCCGCCTGCATCCAGGTTGTCGTACCGCAAGGACACCAGCGTTTGGCTCGTGACATAGGTATCGGCGCCGATCGTCAGACCGGTCGCGGTGGAGTCGAACAAACCAGCCACACCGGTCGGCGTCTTGTTGATCTTATCTACGGAATATGCGGCATAGATATCGACCATCTGGTAGGTCGCCCGCGCCGACAACCCATAGCGATTCCAATTTACGTCCTCGCGCGTCTGCACTTTGGCGTTGCTGTTGCCCTGGTAGACAAACCCCGACATGCTGGCGGAAAAATAATTCGACTTCCCATAGTCGAACCGAACCATGCCGTAGACATCCTTCCCCTTGTTTGAATCGCCCAAATGCTCGTTAGCCCCGTTCACCACCCCCACCTGATAGAGGAACCAGTCGCCGAACGGACGCCCATGCACATCGACGCCGGTTTCATGACCTGAGTTATAGAGCGAAGATGCGAAGGGGGAGAGATAGTTGCCCGACCGATCGTAGAGGCCGTAGAACTTCGTGGCGAAGGCGCTGGGCGCGAGACCCACCCGGTTAAATGCACAGGGAGAGAACGCCGTACACTCGCCCTTCTGGCTTTCCCCGACATCGCCCAGCTGTTGGCGTACCGTGGCATAAGACGAGAAAGCGTTGGGGTCGAATTTTCCGACTCGCAGATGCGCGAGACTATGTGACCCAAGGTTGTTAAAGGTTACGAAGCCTCGCTCCACCTCGGCGCCACCCTCTCCGACAGGATGGCCCAACTCGACAAAAAAGCCGACGTTTTTGGCCACGGTCCCGCCGGCGAACAGCACGAAGTTTCTGGGAAACGTAAACTCGGTTTTGTTTTCAACGACACCGGGATCGGCGCCTGCGGGGTTCTGCTTGTTGAACCCCCAACTGCTCACCGCGTTGCCGACCAGA
>JANNIV010000260.1:0-3761 GCA_031405355.1 Nitrospira sp. | reverse complement strand
TGTTTTGTATAAACCAAAAGACATTGTATCCGGAGATTTTTATTGGGCCGCCAGATTTGATAATAAATCAATCTTCTCTGCTATTGATTGTACAGGACATGGTGTGCCGGGAGCTTTCGTAAGCATTGTTGGATTTAATGGATTGAACAGAAACGCGGAACCCTGCTCGTAATGCACCGGCAAGAATTCCCCGTCATGCGCGAGCAAATCTTTTAGTACGTCATAGGCTTTTTGAGATAAAAACGATCTTGGATATCTTGCCCGCGGATCTGGGATATCTGCATGCAGTCGGAAGGCTCGATCAGGCGACCAGTGGTCTCCTCTTGCTCACCAATGATTCTGCACTGTCGAGCTTTCTCACCGATCCAACCCATAAAGTGATGCGGACCTACCTGGTTTCCGTGCGAGGAGAATTCACTGAGACACAAGCCACAGCGGCCGTAGTCGGCGTGCTCGATGGTGGGGAACGCCTCCAGTGCCACAGCGTGAAGATTCAAAAGAATTCCGGACGCGAATCACATCTGGAAGTGGTGTTGATCCAGGGCAAGAACCGTGAGATCAGAAGGCTGTTCAAGGCATTGGGGCATGAAGTGACGAGGCTCAGGCGCATTCAATACGGTCCCTTCAAACTAGAAGATATCCCATTAGGCGTATGGCGCGAGATCCCGATTGTGGATGTGAGGAAGGCGCTCCGGCTGTCCTAACGCGTGCTCGTCTGTCTGGTCTCTATGGTTCATCTGGTTTGTGTCGTCCATTGAATCAAAGAGACGAAAGGCAAGCGGGTGAAAGTTTGCTGAAATGGAATTCTCGTTCAGTCCCACCGGAGAAATCCAGAAAAGAAAATTTTACTCGCAGCACAAACTCTGCTATACCACACACACACCGACTAACATTTTGACATCGAAGGGGGGTGGAGTTCTCATGGCAGCGAAGAAAGCAGCAACAAAGAAGCCCGCGAAGAAGGCGGCGAAGAAGAAGTAGTCGTCGCACTATGAGGAGGCGACGGTCACGTCGCCTCCTCACCTTCCCTCTTTCTCAATCTCCCTCAGACCCAACCCGCATCTCATGCATGGCTCACCGCCAAGGTATTCCCGCGCAGAGTTTTCTGCAGGCGCAGTCACTCGATAAAAAATATCACGTGGTAGAGGTTGTATTCCTGGCCAGACCTTCATAGGTGTGGGGAAGCGACTGTGTCTGAATGCAACCGGAGTAGAAAACGCTCGGCGGGTTGATGTCAGCAAAACAAAAAGCTAGAGAGGCAAAAAAATGGGGAGGTGATGGCCACATCACCTCCCCATTTCCTCTGCGCCAGGGGAGAGCCCATAGCGTGAAGAAATCAGCGTGTGAATCTTAGCATGAACATATCCGTGAAATGATAATAAATATTTCAATATAATCAATAACTTATTGACGATCCCTGTCAGGATGCTTAAGCGAGCAGGGAAGATGAAAAGGGTCTAGCAAGACAAACAATGAGACGTTCGCGAGGGGACACACGATAAAAAGGATGGGAAGGGCTGCCTGATCGTCCTCCTGCTCACGGAACGCGCACGATAGGAATGTGCTCGTTCGACGCGCGCATTCGAGGATCGATCAGGCGGCCCTTTAAAATGAAGTAGGGAATTGAGAGGATGGCGCAGTGGAAGATCAATCAGCCCCCATCCCTGAAGAGAGACCGAGGAAGCTTGGAGGGAGGATGCGAGGGCAGACTAGACGGCCTTCTGTGCTCGTGCAACGCGCACATCTGCTCGTTTGTTTGGTTCCTTTGGTTTGTCTGGCTTATCTTGTTGTCTCACTCATCGGACCAATGAAACGAACAACACAAACCAGATAGACCAGACAAACCTGCCGTTCGTCCCGCTGTTCTCTCACCCTCGCTACATTGAAGCCACCCGCCCTGTATCTTTATGCCAGCGATGGTGACGGTTTCTTTGGGGGTGAGTTGGCCGGTTGCCTGCGAAGCCCGATGCGCAGTAGTTCTTGCAACAACTCTTGATAGGTATAGCCGGCTTTCTCTGCTGAATCTGCAAAATCTTCGTCGTGCGCAATTTGTGGATTCGGATTGGCTTCCAGCACGTACACCTGCTCCGCCGCGTTCATTCTTACGTCGATACGTGCATAGCCGCTCAGGCCAAGGGCGCGATAGACCCGCTTCGCGAGATGTTGAATCTCCTCGGCTTTCCCTTCAGGAAGATTTCCGGCTTCCTCTGAACGAATCCCATACTTGGTTTGATACGTACGATTCCATTTGACTCGTTCTGTCGCAATCCGGCGGGCGTCCTCCGGCAGCTTGTCCATAATCAACTCCCACACAGGCAAGACGTGGACATGCCCATTGCCCATCACTCCGACATAGAATTCGCGCCCTTCGATGTACTGCTCGACGAGGGAGCCGGTCCCGACGCTTGCATGGATGAATTCGACTCGCTCCTTGAGTTTGTCGTCATCCTGGACAATGGACGCCTGCGAGATCCCGCGCGATGCTTCTTCGGTCACCGATTTGACGATGAGGGGAAAGGGCAGCCACTTCGGTCGCTTGACCCTCCGCCCCTGGGGCACCACCATGAAATCCGGGAACGGGATGCGATGGAACGAAAACAGCTTTTTCGAGAGGACTTTGTCGCGCGCCAGCATCAACCCCCGCGGGTTACAGCCCGTATAGGGCACGTGCAGCAGTTCCAGATACGACACGACGTTCTGATCGTACACCGCGACCCCGTCGAACTCTTCGAGTAGATTAAAGGCGATGTGCGGTTTCCAGTCTTCTATGGCCGATCGCAGCACCCCGAGATCGCTCTTGACTCCTAGAGGCTTCACGTCATGCCCGAGCGTGCGGAGCGTGGTGACGACATCGTATTCCGTCTTCCAGTCGGCGCTGGCCACGTCCTGGCCGGTGAGGGGCGCATCAGGAGGCACCAGATCCTCGTGCATCAAGACGAGGATGCGGAGCCGTTTCATAGCGCCACCTGATGCCGCCCGCTGCGCAAGTAGGTCATCGTGTGAACGGTGAGTAGAATCGTGAAATCCAACTTGGCCTGCTCTTCCGCAAGCGGCAAGTGCAAGTGGAGCTGACGGCAGCGCTGAATCATGTCCTCCAGGACTTGATCGATCGTATATTGATATTCGCCGGTCCAGGCAGCGACCTTGCGGCGCACCTCTTTGCGGAAGCGGTTCAAGAAGGTGGCAGCGCTCAGGTGCGCGGCATGGGCCGGGGCATCGGAAAACAGGCGCTTCAAGTCCGGATCGTAAAAAGACGGTCGTTCAATGCCGTAGTGCTTGCGCTTGCGCTCATAGTGCTCGCGCAGGGTTTTCTTCAGGTCGGGCAGCGGATCGACCTCTTCCTGCGTGACCACCTTGGGCGGCACTGCAGCCAGCCCCGCCATCAGCCCCTCGACATACTGCAGCTTCTTGAGCACCGGCCAGCCCTTGTAGCGGTCGGCCCAGGTCGAATCGGGCGTGAGCCAGACCGCAAAGGTCTCAGCAAAGTCTTCATCTGGATGGCTTTGCGCATACCACACATCGAGATGGCGCACGAAGCTCCGACTATAGGGCCGGGGGCGGTAATATTTGGGATAGGGCTCAGACGAGCGCCCAAAGATCTGTTGCCGACGGTGGAGCCGGCGGAGGCGATAGGCATTTTCGATGGCGTGGCCGGCCTCATGCCGCAAGATGCGCATGCACCAGTCCGGGGTCCCGCCTTCAACTTCGAGCATCTGGTCCAGTTCCAGTTTCGCGAGGCGTGGATGAGCCAGATAAAACGG
>JANNIV010000259.1:0-11204 GCA_031405355.1 Nitrospira sp. | reverse complement strand
CATCAGTATCTATGGACGAAATTCGGCCTCCGGCACCTATGGATTCTTCAAGGAGCATGCGCTGAAGAACGGAGATTACAAGGACGAAGTCAAAGAACAGCCCGGGTCAGCCTCCGTAGTCCAAAGCGTGAGCGAAGATCAATCCGGCATCGGCTACAGCGGTATCGGGTACCTCACATCGAACGTGCGCGCAGTTCCGCTTGCCGAGAAAGAGGGCGCGTTGTTTAATGAAGCCAACCAACAGAATGCGGACAATGGATCCTATCCGCTCTGGCGCCACCTCTATCTCTATGTCAACAAGGCGCCCAATAAACCGCTGGACCCGATCGTCGGAGAATTCATCAAATTTATCTACAGTAAAGAAGGGCAGCAAGTGGTGGTCAAGGACGGGTTCTTCCCGCTGAAGGCCGACGCGGTCGAGAAGGAACTCAAGAAGCTTGAGTAATAAAGGCGATCCCGCTCTACCCCCCTCCCCTGCGGCAGAGGCATATAGCCATCGGCCTCTGCCGCAGATATCGCATCACTCAGCCAGTGTGAAAAGACGCCGCATCTTCGATCGGCTCGCTCGGGCCATCATCACTATGGGCGGGATCGCCGTCATCCTGAGCATTATCTGTATTTTTATTTTCCTGGTAAAAGAATTCGTCCCATTATTTTTCCCTCCGCAAGGGACCCAGATTGGTCACGTTGCCGGCACTCCTCCACCAGCAGCGCTTCCTCAATCCAGCCTGGTTGGGATGGATGAATATCAAGAGATTATCTATCAACTCACGGCAGGATCCGAGCGCCAGCTTCGCTTCTTCAATGTGCAATCTGGCGCACCTATCCCCGTTGATCTTCCTCCGGAGTTAGCCAAGGTTCACGTCACCGCCATTGCGCGAGCCGTAGGGAGCGGCAATCGCTTGGCCTTCGGTACGGACGATGGCCGGATTGTGCCTGTGACGATCGAGTTCACAGCCGGTTACGAAGCAGGGGTGCGCCTCATTGTTCCAACAGTCACCCTTGGCGCTCCAGTGCAATTGACTTCCGCCAAAGAACCAATTATCCGGTTGGCCTATCAGCCGACGGAGCGAGGCACCCTCGCCGCAGCTCTGACGGATCATGGACGCCTGTGGTTTACCGCCGTAGCATCTGGCAACACTCCGGTTGCGCTGACAGGCCATGGCACTGAGCCAGTGACGGCCGTAATTTTCGATAGCCGCGGCGAAACACTGTCGATTGGAACAGCCGACGGGAACCTCTACCACTATGAAGTACGGGAGGGAGCCCAGCCGAGTCTGGTCGAAACCACATCCGTGGCTCCGTCCGGCACTTCAGTCACCGCCCTCTCCTACTTGATAGGAGACCGGTCACTGGCCATCGGAAGCAGCGCTGGCGATGTCTCAGTCTGGATGCCGGTGCGTCAGGCTCAAGAAAGCTCGACGACTCGCTTTCGCTTGATTCATCAGTTCGACGCGCATCCTTCTCCCGTCACCGTGATTTCTCCCTCGCTTCGGGACAAAGGATTCATCACCGGCGATACGCAAGGCAATCTTTTTGTCCACTACTCCACTTCCTCGCAGACTTTGTTGAAGCTTCAGGGAAACCAGCAGGCGATTCGCACCCTGACATTTTCTCCCAAAGCCGATGGAGCCGTCGCCCTCACCGACCAGGGAGAATTACTCACCTATGCGATTCGCAACCCTCACCCTGAAACAACATTCGCCACCCTGTTCAAGCCAGTCTGGTATGAAGGCTATGAGAAGCCGGAACATGTGTGGCAATCCTCCAGTGGCGCCGATGACTTTGAGGCGAAGTTCGGCCTCATTCCGCTGATCTTCGGCACCCTGAAAGGGACTTTGTACGCCATGCTGCTCGCCGTGCCTCTGGCCCTGTTAGGCGCCATTTATACGTCGATGTTCATGCATCCAAATCTTCGAGCCAAGATCAAACCGACCATCGAGATCATGGCGGCGCTCCCGACCGTCATTCTAGGATTCCTGGCAGGGTTGTGGCTCGCGCCTTTGCTCGAACGGATGTTTCCCGCGATAGTCGCAATGACTGTGGTTGTGCCCCTGTCTGTCGCAGTTACGGCAGTTCTTTGGCAATATCTCCCAGCCGCAATCGTTCGCCGCCTTCGCCCAGGAATGGAATCGTTTGTCCTGATCCCTGTCGTCATCTGTTCCGTCTGGGTCTGTCTGGGATTGAACCAGCAGATCGAGTCGTTCCTGTTCGGAGCTGATTATAAATCCTGGTTTGCCACCCATTGGGGTCTGAGGTATGACCAACGAAATGCCCTTGTCGTAGGGTTTGCGATGGGCTTTGCCATCGTCCCAATTATCTTCAGTATCTCTGAAGAAGCGCTATCCAACGTTCCGCGACATTTGATTGCCGGATCCCTTGCGCTGGGAGCCACCCGCTGGCAGACCTTGGTCAAGCTCGTGCTCATCTCGGCTAGCCCTGGGATCTTCTCTGCGTCAATGATCGGTTTTGGCCGGGCCATTGGAGAAACCATGATCGTCCTCATGGCCACAGGAAACACCCCCATTATGGATTGGAGCCTGTTCAATGGCTTTCGCACGTTATCAGCCAATATCGCCGTGGAAATTCCAGAGGCCCCTCATGGAGGCACCCTCTATCGCATCTTATTCTTGGCGGCGATGCTCTTATTCGTATTTACATTTCTCATCAACACCGTAGCGGAAATCGTCAGACAACGGTTGAGGACAAAGTACAGTCAATACTAAACAGGATGCTGAAAAAGTCCGCCAGCATGAAGAAGGTTGAGGTTCAGGCTAAGGTTGAGAAAAAGAGAGTCTAATCTTCGCTAAACCTTGACCTTGACCTCAGCCTATCTCACTCGCTGTGGCCTTGCTGGACAGCCTTTTTGAGCATCCTGATAGAAGGTTCCAATGGCGTTTTGTGTATAAACCCAGTTTTCCATAGGCTGTTAATGCGTACCCAATTCAAGAAATTCCTCGCCTCCGGCAACCTCTTCATCTGGGGATGCGCCGCCGGCGTCTCGGTGTCCCTGCTCATGGTTTTTGGGTTGTTGTTGTTGATCATGATCAACGGTCTGGCCTACTTTTGGATCGCGGATATTGTTGAGCTTACCCTGAAAGATACACAGCACGTGACGGGGCAACTGGCCGGACGCGAAATCATCCCTCGCTCTGTCACCACGGATCGCCCCGAAGGGAAAGGCCGTCTTCGTGTAAAGATCGGGAACCGCGATATATACGGGCTCGATTTCAAATGGGTTAACGACGACCAAATAGTGTCAGAAGCTTACCCGGTGGATGTTGTGCTCTTGGAGCGCCGCGAATGGGGCAACATGTATGCCAGGATCAAGGCTGTCTACAGAGGAGAGGCGATTCAGGCTGAAGGAAATCAAGCAGGGTGGATTGCCTTGGACCCGCTTATCCGTACTGCCAACGATCTTTATCGAGAGATCACCCAGATTGAAAAAGTTGAAATCGGCTCGATTAACGCAGATATCGAACAGGCCAGGTTGAAAATTCGCGGATTCGAAATTGGCCACTCCTCTGCACCAGATATGAGGGGGAGAGGGCAAATCGATGATCTCAAAGCTCAGGTTGTTGCCGCTGAATCCCGTTACCAAGAAAAAACCATCGAATTGGAAGCGCTCCGCGCACAATTCGATGAATACTCTGTCGTCATGGTAGATGCAAACGGGCGAGAAAAGCAGATTCCTGTAGGACAGATCATCCGCGCACTACGTCCGAACGAGATGGGTTTCTTTCACAAGAGCTGGATCTATCTCACCAATGTGTGGTCTGTTCTCAGCACTGAGCCTAGAGAAGCCAATACGGAGGGCGGCATTTTTCCGGCCATTTTTGGCACCGTAATGATGGTCATCATCATGAGCCTGATCGTCGTCCCCTTCGGCGTGCTTGCCGCACTCTATCTTCGGGAATATGCCAGACAGGGCGCCATGGTTCGGCTTGTGAGAATTGCCGTCAACAATCTTGCCGGCGTCCCCTCGATTGTCTTCGGTGTGTTCGGACTGGGCTTTTTCATTTACGCCATCGGCGGGACCATGGACACCCTCTTCTTTCCCGAACGGCTTCCGGCTCCGACCTTCGGTACCGGCGGTATTCTCTGGGCATCGCTGACCCTGGCTCTGCTCACAGTACCGGTGGTCATTGTCTCAACAGAAGAAGGGCTGGCTGCCGTGCCCAGGGAGTTTCGCGAGGGATCGCTGGCCCTTGGCGCAACGAAGTTGGAAACGATGCTCAAAGTCGTGATACCCTCTGCCCTGCCTGGCATTCTGACCGGATTGATCTTGGCAATGGCCCGCGCTGCGGGCGAGGTGGCGCCGCTGATGCTGACAGGAGTCGTGAAGCTTGCACCATCGCTCCCCGTAGACGGTTCCTGGCCATTTTTTCACTTTGATCGGAAGTTCATGCACCTGGGATTTCATATATACGACGTAGGCTTCCAGTCCCCCAATGTGGAAGCAGCGAAACCGATGGTCTACATCACCACGCTGGTATTGATTACCGTCGTGGTGCTGTTGAATCTCACGGCGATTGTCCTTCGTAACCACCTGCGCAAGAAGTATGCAGGTTCAGTGTTATAGAGGATTTTTATGCCGCCTTCTCCACTTTCGACAGAGCAGCGGTCCCAAGTGGAAGGGCTCACCCCGCAAAGGCTCAACGTGCAGGACGATCATCGACAGTCGCCTGGCCATGATTCCAAGGCTCACGCCGTCAAGCTTGCCTTGAGTCAGATCGACTTTTTTTACGGAGACCGCCAGGCACTCTTTAAAATCAATATTGAGATTGTCCAAAATCAGGTCACGTCGTTCATTGGACCATCCGGCTGTGGGAAATCGACCCTGCTGCGATGCCTCAATCGGCTCAACGACTTGGTTGAAGGATCTCGATTAGAAGGCACCATGCTGCTCGATGGGACAGATATCTATGGCTCTGATGTAGATATCACCGACCTGAGAAAACGTGTCGGGATGGTCTTTCAGAAATCGAACCCCTTTCCGAAATCGATCTACGAAAACGTGGCTTATGGGCCGCGTCTTCATGGAGTCAAAAACCGTGGCCAATTGGATCAGATTGTAGAGGAGGGGCTCAAGGGCGCAGGGCTCTGGGAGGAAGTGAAAGATCGTCTTCAGGCAAGCGCCTTCGGTCTCTCCGGGGGACAGCAACAACGGCTGTGCATTGCCCGCGCGCTCGCGGTCAAACCCGATGTCTTGCTGATGGACGAACCCTGCTCGGCGCTGGACCCTGTGGCCACCGCCAAAATTGAAGAATTGCTCTTTTCCTTGAAGCAAGACCTGACGGTTGTTATTGTCACTCACAACATGCAGCAGGCGGCACGGGTATCCGATTGGACGGCATTCATGTACCTCGGCGAAATCGTGGAGTTTGGTCTCACGAAGCAAATCTTTACCACGCCGTCCAAGAAACAGACCGATGACTATATCACCGGACGATTCGGGTAAATAATATGCCACAACGCCACTTTGACGAAGAACTCGCAGACCTGAAGACCAAGCTTCTGCGAATGGCCGCGCAGACGGAAGATCAGATCGACAAGGCCCTCACCGCATTGGTCACGCGTGACTCGGCCCTGGCCCGTGAGGTCATCGAACGGGACCACGAGATCAATGCATTGGATGTAGAGATCGACGAAGAGAGTATCCGGTTGCTCGCCCTCCATCAGCCTGCCGCACGGGATCTGAGGCTGGTGACGACGGCGATGAAAATAGCCACCGAGCTCGAGCGGATCAGCGACCTGGCAGAGAATGTCTGTGAGCGGACAATCGAACTGAACGAAGAGCCGCAGCTCAAACCCTACATTGATATCCCGATGATGGGTAACATGGCGAGGATGATGGTGAAACAAAGCATCGATGCCTTCGTCAAGGATGATTCTACGCTTGCTCGTAAGGTGCTTACAGACGACGATTACGTCGATGATCTCATGGAACAGTTGTTCCGAGAGCTGCTCTCCTTCATGATCGAGGACACTCAGACGATTTCACGCGCTATTCGCTTGAGCTTCATTGCCAAATATCTCGAGCGGATGGCCGATCATGCCACGAATATCGCCGAGCTGGTGGTCTATCTCGTGGAGGGCAAGATCATCCGCCACACGACTCCACCGCAATCTTCCTCCATCGACCTCGCAAAAAGTTGATCGTTCCTGATCCTTCGGGTCTGTCTTGTCTATTCGGTCTGTCTCGTCTATTTGGTTGGACAGAACTAACCGATAGACCGGACAGACCAGATCAACAACGCAGCCTGGCGGACTGTCAGGTGCAGTTATGCGACGAAATGGGTGGAGAAGAGCATGTACTCAAACCGGTGTCGGCGGAGGACGATCTCATTGCGTCTGGCAAGTTGATCTACGCTGTAGAAGATTTGATTCCAGGTGTATTGAGGCATGAGACTGATGAGCGAATCCAGACTGATGACGGTCTGTTCACTGAGGTGCTCGAGAATAGTTGCTTCGAGAACATCGGTATCCGGATTCTCACGCAGCAAAGTTTGAACGTCCTGAGCTGGTTCAAGTAGAAAACTTATCGGCATAGGCACCTCCTGTTGAAATTATAAAAATGAAAGCCCCGGTTGATTGCCTTGTTGCGTAGACATCACCGGTGTCGGGCTGTATCGGACAGCCACGATGCGCATGATACACAACGTGATTAAGATGCCACCCAGCATTGCGAATTGATACCAATCCCCGCCCGAGAACCATCGTGAGATGACCTCCGTCAGCATCACGACAAGGACCGTATCGATAATAAACGTGACCCGGACTCGCCCGTCAGAGCAGTAGGCACGGGTGGTCTTCAACACCTCGACGACAGCCAGAAGAGTCAGGGTATCCACCAATACCTGCCGAAGAGCCACTTCCACGTCGGCGGATAGGAGAAGTCGCAGGTCGAGAAATGTTTTGACTACGCCGCCTGCCAAACCGACGAGGATCGTCAGAGTCAGAAGGCTCAGGATGAATCGCGTACCAGCTTCCAAGGCACATGCGATGTCATAGCTCGCGTACATTATCCTGAATCGCTCGGGCCAGTTCTTCGATAACGTCTGTTCCATTATGGTTTCTGTCATGGATGTATCTTAACTAGGGAACATTCCAGTCCTGTGAATTTCTCGTAACATATATGT
The DNA here is from genome assembly GCA_031405355.1 of Nitrospira sp. Classification (GTDB taxonomy): domain Bacteria; phylum Nitrospirota; class Nitrospiria; order Nitrospirales; family Nitrospiraceae; genus Palsa-1315. Next base: position 4,062 of record JANNIV010000259.1, on the reverse strand, counting down.
AAATTGTTCGGCGATCAGAGCGATATGCGCGCGAGACATGCGAGAAAAGCGGGACGAGCGAGAGGAGCGATTGGTCCCTCTTGTTTATCTGATCTGTTTCGTTTGTTTGGTTGAACCAGACAGACCAGATGAACTAGATCAACCCTCCTGCGTCCCGCCAGTCCCGTCCGACTCGCTTGAGTCAGGATCGTCGCTTGCAGCAGAAACTTTGATAAGTAATGCTTGCTCGATGGTTCTATAGAAGCAGCAACGTGAGGATATCTCTGAACAGTAATTTACTTAATAAAGCATATAGATATGGTAAATACATGATCTATCACATCGTACACTTACCCACCCATTCGTAGCATTGCTGTCTAGATAAGGGTCTGTTACCTTGCAGCCTCGACCCTAGGAATGGGAGGCATCTATGACAGCCGTGGATAGTCTCATGCTCGATGCAAAACAAGCGATCATGGATGAGCATTATCGGCGTTTTCAGACCCTCCGCCATGAAGAACGCTGGGAGGAAGCACTCCAACAAATTCCCATCACCCTGAACTGTGCAACTGACCTTCTCAATGAGTCTCTCCGAGTCCTGACAGAGGCCCTTGAAACCCACAACCATATCTCAGGCAATTCTCCCCCCCCGGCCAAATAGTGGTTATGCGTGGTGTCTTCATCCGCGCAGTATGGGGAAAACATTCAGCTGTCTGCGGCATAAGGACATACGGCTGGCCCTATTAAGATCTCTCCAGTCTCACTCACCTATGCTTGACAGCTCCATACACAGTTGTTAGGTTTTCGGTCGACGTGTGTAGTGTCCATGCACACCGAGCTCATTCTGGCTGGCGTAGCTCAATGGCAGAGCAGCGGTTTTGTAAACCGCAGGTTGGAGGTTCAATTCCTCTCGCCAGCTCCATAAAGTTGAACCTCCAACCTAGGGGTTTCGAAGGGGATGTGTCCACTTCGTGGGGAGCATGCGAGGGGGCTGGCCCCCTCCGCAGGAGCCAGGAGGCATGTTTCAGTGCCGACCCGGCGACGGTTGGATGGTTCAATTGCTCTCGCCAGCTCCACAACTTCTCAATCATTTACCTTCTCAAGCTCCTGTCCCCCCGGGCGGTACGTCATTTGATCAAGAGGAGTGGACTCTTCTATTTTGCGGAGAATCCTTTCACTTGAAACCGCTGGTCAAGGTTATTTATGAACTGCTACCGAAAGCAGCAAATGAATCCGATAATTGGGATCTGCAAAGTAAGAGAGCGCGTTCATTTTCCGCTCAACCCCTTCGTCCTAATCTTCACCGCACCGGCTGAAACGGTACGTCAGACACGCCCATTTCATCCCACCGGCGCTCCGCAACAATGGCGCCGGCCTATGCGCTGCCCTTTAGATGCATACAGGGGGCTGGTGGATCAGGCCCGATCAACGTAGCCTCCGTTTGGCGTACTCGTTGATCGATGTATCGGGCGAGCGTGTGTCCCTGCCAACTGAGATGCAACTGCATCACACGGGAATCCGTGACCGACCGACGTTTGGTGACCCACCGCTTCCGCACCAGGTCTTTCACCACTTCACTCAATATCGGCAGCCTCACGTGGAGTGTCGCGGCGGCATCCGTCAGGTTCGTCTCCGCATGACGCGAGAAAAAAAGTAGCACCCCCGCTTGGAGCGGCGTCACGAGGATCGGGGCCATTGTGCTTCGCAACTCGCCGTATACTAGCAACACGACTTCCAGGAGCGTCGCTGCCTCAGGGTCTTTGCGTTTCATTCGTTCCTTGGTCTACGGTTTTAGACCGTTTTTGTTCGATATGAATAAAGGCCCGGTTTCTTTCGGAGCCGAGCCATTTGCTTCAGAGTTCACGATGCTTGTACTGTTCGTTCACAATGTTTCCATTGTGCTTATACAGTTTTCATCGCGTGGCCTAAAGCATGTCTTCACGGTACGCCACTTCAAGGCACCCTGCATACGGGGGAACACCCTAGTCAGGTACGAGAGGCACGTGTACATCAACCTCGCGTCGATTCATCAGAATCACCAAGGCCAGATGCCGTCGAGCACCGAGCCTTCTAGCCCCAGCACCTCGTAACGCCGACATCTCACATCGAGTGCGTTCTGATGTGTCAGGTTATGCCTCCCATTGAATTGTATGCACGTGGGGAAATCCCGTGTTCTGTCAAAGCATCACGGAAGGTGCTGATGGGTTAGTCTATGGTCTGCGGCAAGGCGCCCAGTGGTGCGGCGAGAGGCTGGCCATCATCCTCTGGGCTCGGGAGCACGCTCTGTTCAAGAGCTTGGATATGATCAGCCACAACCTCGCATTCTTCATTCGTCAGTGCCCCATTGTTTTCCTGGACAGATCGCTGGAGCTTCTCACAGGCGTCCATGAACTCTCGGACTTGTGGGCGCAGGGTTGATTTCATGGCATGCAATTTAGCACTCGGTGAGTCCGACACCGGGACCGAGATCCCGATGTCGGGGACGCCGGAAGAGACGCCCGAGGAAGACCCGCGTATGATAACCTAGTCCAGCCTCAGGATCTGGTCTCTTTTGCTCACTTTCGACGGATTAAGCGCCCACGCGTCCCGCTCCTCCTACCCTATTGTCCGATGGAATCGATTCGCCGTGCTCAACGCCGGGAGCATTTCCGGTTCCTGCACCACGATGAAAGTTTCGCAATCCGGTCAAAATTGCTCAGACAGCTAGACACCAGAAAGCGTATCGTGCCATCTATTATGCGTATATCTCTCACAGAGGAGGCATCCATGGTCTCGATTCTCAAAGTCACCGGTGTCCTGTCATGTGGAGTGTTGCTGTGCCTCGGTCTGTCCCAAGCGGCCCACGCCATTGAAGGGGAAGGAGCGAATCGCCTTGAGCAGGCCAAGGTAATCAAGGGGGATCTAGTACGCATCGACTATGGCGATTATATCGTCAAAGAGAAGGATGGCCAGGAAGTCCATGTGCATATGACTAAGAAGACCCAGATGATGGGACAACTCGCAAAGGGTGATCGCGTTGAGGTGAAGGTAGACGAGCAGAATAACGCGCTGTCGATTCGATCGCTCCCTTAAGCAGGAAAGCCGGGTCGTGCGATGCGGCGCCCACTCTAGCTTCATCGCATCATTGACGGACAGATTCCCGGGCGATCAGCAAGACTCTTCTCAAAAACACCTGCTATGAAGCAAGACCTAATCCAATTAATGAAAAGGGCAAACAATCTCAAGAATCAACGCAATCTGGTAGCTCATGGACTTTGGGGACACATGCCAAACGAAAGGCTTTGGAAAGTTTTTAAAATGGACGCCCTGGATGTTGGCCTTTTATTGACCCGTAAGAAAGTTACGGCTGAACTAGACCCTACACGTATAGCGCAAGATATTAGGACTCTCAATTCAGGCTTTAAAAAGTTCATGACTCGGAAATCGGATACCTCAGCCATAGAACCATCCTGCTTCCCCATCGGATTGATTCCCGCTGAAAATCGCCTTCCGCTAGGGTATTTCCCTGTCTGGCTCTCCCCATGTTGAGTGATAACCTCTGCCTCACGAACTCAGGAGATCGGGTGCACCAATGGATGCGAACTTAGCGGTGGTGGAGTTGATCGTTAGCGCAGGATTCGCGTTCCTCATTTCGTGGGGATTGGATTGGCACTCACGCCGGCGCTCGAAGCCAAAATCGACAAGAGCACAATCATAACTTGGGGCTTTCCTAGTCCCACATCTGCGAATGTGGAGGGTGATATGACCTGTCAAAAATGTCAGAGCCATGATGCCGAACCGATCCTGAGCTGGACAATCGTTGGCCGCAAAATGACCATACCGGCATTGCACAAGTGGGCTTGTCTGAATCGGGAATGTCGCCACGAGTGGCCGAGAGAAATCACTAGCCCCATTGTGGCACTCGCGTCTCCAACATCCCCTGATCTATTTGACCCCAGAGGTTGCCTATGACCCGTACAAAGCCGCCCAAGCCCTGAGAAGGAGGCAGACTACCGTACCCCCGGCACCGCGAGCAGCTTAGCGCATTTTGCAGAGACTGGATGGGTCAAATAAGAATAGCTTCGCCATCGCGGAATCAACGGA
>JANNIV010000258.1:0-10702 GCA_031405355.1 Nitrospira sp. | reverse complement strand
CCCCATCGGCATCTCGTACACGCCAGGCCGATTCACGGCGCCGCTCAGGGAGAACATCATCGTGCCGGGACACTTTTCTGTGCCGACCTCGGTGAACCAGGCCACGCCTTTCAGAAGGATCCGTGGAATATTGCACAAGGTTTCGACATTGTTGACCAACGTCGGCTTCCCGTAGAGCCCGAAGTCCGTCGGGTAAAAGGGCGGCTTCTGTCTCGGCATCGCCGGGCGCCCCTGCATGGATTCGAGCATTGCGGTTTCCTCACCAGCCACGTAACTCCCGTGGCCTTCAAAGACTTGCAGATCGAGGTCCACGCCACTCCCCAAAATATTCTTGCCCAAGAAGCCTTGAGCCTTCGCCTGTGCCAATGCCTTTTTTAGATTCTCGCGCTCTTCGTGATACTCGTGATTCACATAGATAAATGCGGCCTTCGCTTGCACCGTATAGGCACCAATGAGGCAGCCTTCGATGAGCTGGTGGGGCGCATGCTTGAGCAAGTACCGGTCCTTAAACGTCCCTGGCTCATGTTCACCTGCGTTACAGACGAAATAATGTTCCTTCACCCGATGGTTGAGAACCTTTTCCCACTTGATGCCGGTGGGGAAGCCTGCACCCCCTCGCCCACGGAGCCCGGCTTTCTTCAGCTCATTGACGATATCGTTCGCACTCAGCTCTTTGAGACATTTCTTCCAGGCCTCGTAGCCCCCGATCTTTCGGTAGGCTTCGATATCCCAGGGAGCGCCCTCCAGCGTTTGGAGAACTCGTGGTTCAGTCGCAGCAGTCATGCGTCCTTCCATACCCATTTACTGAGAAAGTGGAACGATACTATAAGGTGCCTGGCCGGCATTCGTCAAGGCAATGCCGTGATAATAGGCCTGAATCTCAACAACTTAGGGCCACTGCCCTATATGAAACCGGGCATATGGGGCAACAAACCGTAAAAGGTAAGACGTATCTCAGGGGAGGACGGAGCCGATAGCGTATGGCGTATAGCTGGAGAGAATGGCTCTAAGAGCTTATGGCGTAAAGCTGATGGCCTATTGCTCGAAATCAGAACGACCGAAACTCGTGCCATAAGCCATTAGCCATAAGCTCTTCGTCCTCGGGCTATACGCCATAGGCTCTTTTTTTCGGATGAGAGATGAACGGACTTGCCGGCAGGCCCTCCCACCGGCAGTCGTATGCCATCTTACCTGAAGTGGCTGCCGGCCCCCATGAACAGTAGCATGGGAATCGACAACATAAAGTTGACCCGGGAAGCGAGAAGCGCTGTCCGACCCCACTGGGCCATTTCCGGCGGCGCAGGAGTCCCCTGGGCTGCCGCCGTCACCGCCGCGATAATCCGTCTTTGGTTCGGCCAAATCACCGCGTGGACATTGGCCATCATGATGATACCCAATAACCCGCCGATTCCCAGCGCAATCGCGCCGGTTCCGCCTCTCTGATACATGTAGAGGTACAACACAATCCCTGCAAGCACCGTGACCGTCGCGCCATGACGGAACCAGTTCAGCGCGGCAGGCATCAACTTGGGAATTACGATGTTCTTGGTAGGGCCATCCAGGCTCTTCAAAAACGCCGCATTGATCAGGTTGAAGAAGTACAACAACCCGATCCAGACGATTCCCGCCAGGAAATGGGTCCAGCGTAACAGCAACCCAAACCAGTCGGCATCACCGACTGCCACGCCGGTCATCGCAAGATACCCCATGATTAACACCACCGCGAGCGCAAACCCTACGCCCATCGTCTGCATCGGACTCTCAAGAAATTTCATCGCATCTCCTCATTCAGTGTATGACTACGTCGCTCTCTGTACTGTAGCTCTGCTCGGAATGTCAAGCAATCGAGGCCGTCACTCGTCAATGGTCAATGGTCATTCGTCAACCGAGATAACGTCTTCCCATTCAAACCGATTGACGTATGACGCTTGACGGTTTGCTTACGTCATCAGGCGGTCGACTGCGATACAGAGTTCGCGCACCGCGCTGGCAGAGGTCGCTAATCCCGCCCGCTCCTCCACCGTCAACTCATATTCGACCACCTGTTCCGCCCCACCTCGGCCCAACTTGACCGGCACACCGACGACGACATCCTGCAGTCCATATTCACCCTCGCAGAACACTGCACAGGGCATCACCCGCTTTTGGTCCTTCATGATCGCTTCGACCATATCGACAGCCGAGGCCGAGGGGGCATAGAACGCGCTGCCCGTTTTCAGCAGGTCCACAATTTCGGCGCCCCCCTCGCGCGTCCGCTTCACAATCGCCTCCAACCGGTCCTGCGACATCAACTCCGAGACCGGCTTTCCCTTGACCGTCGTATACCGCAACAACGGCACCATCGTATCACCATGCCCACCCAGCACCATCGCAGCCACGTCGGGGCCTGGCACACTCAATTCGGCAGCGATGAAGGCACGCATCCGGGCAGAGTCGAGCACTCCCGCCATACCCAAAACCCGCGATTTCGACAATCCGCTCACACGACGCGCCACATGAACCATGGCATCCAGCGGGTTGGTGACGAGAATCAGGATGACGTTCGGCGACCGGGACACCAGCGCAGAAACGACCGACTTCACGATTTTCGCGTTCGTGGCTAACAACTCGTTACGGCTCATCCCTGGCTTGCGCGGGATTCCGGACGTGATCACCGCCACCGATGAACCGGCCGTTTCATCATAGCCGTTGGTGCCCACCACGCGGGTACTATAGCCGCAGACCGGCCCGGCCTGTGTGATATCGAGGGCCTTGCCTTGCGGGACGCCCTCGGCAATATCGACAAGCACCACTTCGTACTCGTCCTTCTCGGCCAGCCGCTGCGCCGTCGTGCCTCCGACATTCCCCGCGCCCACCACCGTTATCTTTGGTCTGCCCATACTTCCCTCCGGTCCAGTTCTGAGTTATGAGTGTTGAGTTCTGAGTTATTCCATTCGCTCAGAAACTCAGAACTCAACACTCATAATTCAGAACCCAGAACTCCTCAATGTTCATGTTCCGTCCAGCCTGCGACTTTAAAGTTGATCGTACAGACGAAATTGTCCCCATCATAGAAATTCACTTTGATCTTCTTCTTGCCATAGGTCTTTGCCAGAAATGCGTCCGGGTCATCGACCAATTCCTGATATCCTCCCGCCGGATATTCGCCGAGGTCGTGGAAGACCACGATCATGCCCACTTTGACTTCTTGAAGAATCTTGGCCCAACAACGGGGATAGACCTCCCAAAACTTGGCCTCGATCAGCTCCTTCGTCGGCTCCAGGCGATCCTCACCAGGTTTCATAGGCTGTGCAAACTTTGCCAGCCGGCGGACATAGGGATACTGATGTCCCGTAAACAGCTTGTGCAGCCAAGGCGGCACATTTGGCTTGGCCAGTTCAGTATTCATATCGCCAATTTTGAATGTGAAATGATGAATGTTGAATGCATGATGCCTTTCCCCCATCGCCTCCCATCTCGCAATTCACAATTTAACATTCATCATTCAACATTCACGGCTCACGTCTTCTAGGTCGTGAGCCGTGAGTAGATCCGCGGCAATCGCTTCGGCAGGGCTTCGAGATGATCGATGACCGCGAACTGCACGTCGCCGTACATTCTCCGGACATAGCCATCGGCCTCGCGGTCAATCGTGATACAAAACGGATGCACCCCCCGCTGACGCGCCTCTCGCAACGCAACCTTGGTGTCTTCCAGCGAATACTCGTCTTTATACCCGTCGTCGAGCGGACGCCCATCGCTGATGAGGACGAGCAGCCGCGTCCGCGCCTCTTGCGCCAACAATTTGGCAGTGGCATGCCGAATGGCCGCCCCATCACGATTTTGCTGCATAGGAGACAGTCCACCCAACCGCTGCGCTTCTTTCCCGCCCAATCGATCGTCAAAATCCTTGATCACCAGAAAATCCACTTGCCCCCGGCCCTGGCCGGAATAGCCGTACAGCGCATATTGGTCTCCAACCGCTTCAAGTGCTTCACACAAGAGCACCAGCCCCTCTTTCTCCAGATCGATCACGCGGCGGCCGCTGTCCAACTGGCGGCTGGTTGATCCACTCACGTCGACTAAAAATGCGGCTGCGACATCCCGTTCTTTTCTCTCCCGCCTGATGTAGATCCGGTCCGATAGATCTGCCCCTGCTGCCCGGTCGGCGCACATACGAACTGCCGCATCCACATCGAGATCGTCGCCCTCGGCTTGGCCCGGCACACGCCGCAACCCCGGCGGCCGCAGGCCTTCGAAAAATCGTCGAAGGGCCGAGACCTCACTTCCATGCGCGCTCAAGGTGGCGCCCACAATGTCACCGCTCCCCTCCTCCGCAGCACGCTCGACGACGCGACACCAGTTGAGCCGATAGTCTTCGATCCGCTGATCCCATTCCGGATAGCGAACCGTGTGATCGCCAGGCCCGGCGTGATCGACCGGCGTCGGCTGTTCGATCTTCAAGGCGAGGAGTTCTTCCACATGGGAGGGCAACTGCCGACCCCCGACAAGCCGATCCCCCTCTGTTTCCGTGCGCGTGCCCCCTTGATTCTTTTGACCCTGCGCCGACGACTCCTGTGCTCCACCTGCGGCGCTCGCCATTCGTTCGATATCTTCTGATTGTTTCTGATCGCCCGATACTCGTTCATCCCGTTCATTCTGGCGAATGAACTCAGGATTCATCGCCCCACGATAGGCCCAATTGGTAACAGGGCGATAGTCATCACCCGTCTGATCGGAAGAGGAGGGACCTACACCCAAATCCTCTGACGCATCATCGGCCTGATCGGCCTGGATCATCGCCCCCTTCGGTGCCAACAGCTCTTCAAGCCGCAGGTAGAGATCGTGGGCGAGACGAACAGCCTCTTCCGCCGTTGCCGTTGGAGCTAGAATTGTCTGGCACATCGGCCAGAGGATGGCGATCTCGTCCTTGATGGCTTCATGAATGGCAACAGACTCCGCCGCCGCGGTCGACAACTGGAGCAGTTGATCGATCACGAGCTCTTTGACGGTCAGCCCATGTGTCAGCGACCGCGTCGTGATCGCCTCGCGCGCGAATTGTTGCAGATCTCGCCGAAGTCCCGGGTATTCCCGTTGGAGCAGAAATTCCACCCGTGCATCCTCTATAAGCATCCACAAGTCCTGGATCAGTCCCGAATGGGGATACAGACGAAACAGCGCCGCCAAGCTGTCCGGCACAGTCTGTTTCGCAGAACCATACTTCTGCCGAATGGCCACAACTAGATCTGCGAGCGGCTCAAGGGTCAGCCGGTAGGTTCCAAACTCTACATGCCCCGCTTCGTGCGCCGCCATCACCAGATACAAACGCGTGTTCTCCTCGGCCGTGGGGTAGCGGCGGAGGAGCGCCGGCAGTGAGATCGTGCGCCCGTCCTGACTCACCATGGCCCGCGGAGATGTCTCCTGATTCAGCGAATCGGGAAGCGCTTGGATCGTCAGATCCGTTCCACAGAGTCCTTGCACGAAGAGCTTCACGGTGCGGGCTACCTGGCGAAGGGGCACACCACTTAAGGCCGTTTCCACCGAAGTCAGCGACTTCTGTGATTCAAGGGCAAAATAGGCTCTGGCTCCTTCGACACTGTAGGCCAGGACTTCCATCCCGGCTGTGAACCAGGCCTCAAAGCGAGCCGTGGCTCCGGCAGGTTCGCCGATCACGCTCAGCAATTCTGGCGCGCGCCGTAAATAAGCCAGCGCTGTCTCGGCGTCACGTTCTGCCAGCAGAGCCCCGTACTGCAATAATTTTAGCCGCCACCCCTCATTCGGCACGGCACGCAACAGGCGCGGCGACTCCGATAACCAGGCAATGCCAGACCCGGCATCCCGTTCAGCCAGCAACGACCCGACCGTGATGACCTTGGCCCTCACAGACTGGTCTTCGAGATCGCCAAGGATGAGCGGGCTGGTGCGGAGAAATTCGATGGTCCCGAAATAATCTGTCCTGCCAAAACTATTCTGCGAAATAAGCTTGAGTCCGAACGTCGCCCAGGCTCTGGCATCTTGGATAGGCAACACCCGAGCGACCGCGGGAATCTGGCGGATGTACTCCAGCGCAACGACGAAATCGACCTGCGTCAGTTCAAATCCGATTTCTAACCAAGCCCCTAGCTGATCCGGCGGGATGACCGTCACTACCTCCGGTGAGACACGGAGAAATTCCAGCGCGACATTCGCATCCTGCTCGGCCAGTTCCAGAGCGGTTTTCAACACCAATGACCGGGCCGATGGTGGCTCGATCAGACCAAGAACCAGCGGGCTCTCCTTGAAATATTTCAGTCCGATTGCACCGGACGATTCGGCCAACGCAATCCCCAGATCCAGCCAGGCTACGACATCGCTGAGCCGACCCCGCTGTTGCAAGCCGGGAAACGATTCAATTGCGGCACAAGCGACCTTCGGCGAAACCTCCGTCAATTCATCGAGCAACAGTAAGACACCTTCCACCTGACTCGGCTTCGCAGTGGACTCGGCAAGGCAAGCCACCAGATGCTGTGCTGTAGCCAGTCCCAGCTCCTCTGCCAACTTGGCAATCAATTGCTTATGAGTACCTGGCATCTCCATTCGCGATCCAATCCTACGGGATTTTCGGACAGTGTTGGGAAGTCTTGGATTGTAAAGGACGCCCCAGCGCTTGTAAACTATGCCCCTGCGGTGAGGGCATGGGGCGAGAGGCACGAGGCGAGTGGGAAAAGCCCTCGTCTTCCCTCTAGCCCCTCGCCCCTAGCTAAAGGATTGAAATGAGCGAGCCGAAAAAAGAGAGTCTCGACAAAATGTGGAAGTATGTGAAGGGATTCGCTGAGAAGAGCGGGACTGCTATGCATCCCATGCCCGCGGTCACCGAAGCAGTGGTCAAGGGCCTTGCGATGCACATCGACGAGCTGGGCAAACCCCTCTGCCCCTGCAACTTTTATAAGGATAAAGCCGCAGAAGCCAAGCTCCGCCGCTGGATGTGCGCCTGCGACGAAATGCAGATCTACAAATACTGCCACTGCCTGTTATTCGTGCGTGAAGACGGTTTGCCGATCACGGAATATCTGCCGGAAGGCCACGAAGGCAGGGAAGTCTACGGCATCGTCACCGACCCAACACCAGACAAAGGCCGGGCACTCAAGCACAAGGCCGCTGCAGCACCGATACCCTTGGACGAAACGTCGGGATCGCCCTCACCCACTTCCTAACGGCCATGCCATTGCGCAATCGACTTCAGTGCGCCGCAGTCCTCCTACTCCTGTTTGGAATCCTCTGGTCAGACCGAGTGCAGGCCGCCGAGCCTGGCAATGTGTCTCCCGCCAAGACACCTCAACCGCCAGTCTTTAATGAAAAAGACTTCTTCTCCTACAAGCAAAAGGGGCGGAGCGCTCTGACCGGACAAGTGTTTCTTAGTTCACCGTCAGGGAAAGCCATCACCCAAGCCGGCGCACCAGTCCACCTCATCCCTATCACTCCCTACACGCGTTTCTGGTTCGACCACAATGTCAAAGTTACATCCTGTTCAGCGACAGAACCCCCAACCACCGCTGAAACTGCCTCACCTCCCCGCACCACAACCGACTGCCCGCAGGAAGCGCTGACCAGGCTCCAGACGGAAAAGCGGTTGGCGCCCTATCTCCGCACAACCAGAGCCAACCCGACAGGACATTTCTGGTTCACCAAAATCCCCGCCGGGCGCTACTACCTCATCAGCCTGATCGATGAAGGAGCCGGACCTCGCCAAGAAGAACGCCTAATAGGGCTAGCCTGGCTGGCTATCGAACTCGACGCAGGCGAAAAACTCACCAACCTAGTAGTGACCGACTGCAAAACCAGCCTCTGCTGAATCTCTTCAAGCAACCAGCCTTTGCTTCATGCTCATCGCTGGGACTAGACGGCAAGGCAACTTCACTTGGCTTCCATCATTTTCTCACTGACGCCAAGCGAGATGGATATCTGAAGGATCAAAAACAGTTCTTTTAGACCCTTTGACAGCTACTATTGAACTTCAACTATATCCATAGGGTCCGGCTCGTTCTTCACGACGTTTTTAACGCGCTTCCAGACAGCCAGTCTTATCTGCCATAGGATGACGATAGAGGAATATACTGCCCACTTAATTTCTGGACACTTTGTTGAACATTGCTAACCATCAATTTCTACAGAGAATCCAGCCCTCTTCGAGGCTTTACTTCTCAGGGGACAGCCAGGTGCACTCGCTCATGACCCTGCTGAGAGACCTTCAGATGTTTTTTGCTGGGTGGGCTTTGAATAAATTCAGTGAGTTTCCTCGACGCGATTGCCGTAAATGCCTGCCCACTATTGAAGTCTGACACAACATCCTGCAGCCAACAATGGGCTCTGACCCGTCCATCGAGCGGCAGCCTGCGGCAGGCCGCTCGATGGCAAATCGGCAAGCAGTTTACTCACACCAACCGAACTGATCGCCAACAAACTCCCTCTTTGCTAGGCTTCAGTGCGGGATCTTCGCGCCGAGCACGTCGACTTGCTCAATCTGTGGTGGTTCGGCAAGCAACTCGGACGCCTTGGCCATCAGTGCTGCCGCGATCGGGCCAGCCAAATGTGCCTTGCGGCCTGCATCATCAGCAAAGGCATCGAAGATGCCAAACGTCGCTGGTCCCAATTGCAGTGCAAACCAGATCGGCGTCGTGGTTTCCTGATTCGCCAGGGCGAGCCCGCTTTCGAGAAAGCGGGCGACATCCGCTTCTTTTCCTGGTTTGGCTTTCAAGCGCACGAACAGAGCAACTCGTACCATGGTAGTCTCTCCTAGTTTGAGGTTAAACAACGTGAGTTAAATTCTAGCGATGAGTGCCAAGCCGTACTAGTGGCAGGAATGACAATTATGATACAGTTATCGCCATGCGAATTTACGTTCTTGCTCTGAATGAAGTCTTCGACACCGGCTTAACTACGCTGCTCGACACTTTCGGAACGGCGAACGACCTGGCGGAATCCGCTGGAACACCTTCGGCACGTTTCGATGTGACGGTCGTGGGTGTCCGTTCCCGCGTATACACCAGTCACGGGCTATCGGTGCCGGTACGGTTGGCGGCACGACTTGCGCGCCCGGATGTCGCGCTTGTGCCGGCGCTCGGGGCGAAGATGCCAGACGCATTGCGAATTGCGCTTGAACGGCGAGACATCACGGACGCGCAAGCACTTCTTCGTCGCTGGTCTGGCAGCGGCGCGCTGGTGGGTGCTGCGTGCACGGGAACATTTGTCCTTGCTGGCACGTCGCTGCTCAACGGCCACCGTGCGACGACATCATGGTGGCTCGCCCCGTTCTTTCGTGAACGATACCCCCATGTCATCCTAGACGACTCGCGAATGATCGTGAGTTCATCTCGCTTCGTCACCGGCGGTGCAGCGCTGGCACACCTTGATCTGGCATTATGGCTGGTGCGTCGCCGCAGTCCCGCGCTGGCGGCGCTGACCGCTCGCTACCTGCTGGTTGACCCACGGCCCTCGCAGGCAGCTTTCATGATTCCCGACCACCTTGCGCACTCAGACCCGCTCGTCGAACGGTTCGAGCGATGGGCGCGGAGACAGCTCGCTGATGGTTTCTCGCTCAGCGAAGCGGCTCACGCAGCCGTGACAAGTGAACGCACCCTGGCGCGTCGCCTGCAATCCGTGCTGGGCAAGTCCCCGCTGGCTTACTTTCAGGATCTTCGCGTCGAGCGCGCGGTGCATCTGCTACAAACAAGTACGGCCAGTGTTGATCAGATTGCCGCTCAGGTTGGCTACGCAGACGGAGTGACGCTGCGCACACTTATTCGACGTAAGATCGGCCGTGGCGTCCGCGAGATCCGTGCACGCGCCTGATCGATAGGCAACGAAAAGATGGCGAACGGAGTCTTTCTTTTCGCGGCGGTGGGGGGATCTGGTTTCTTTGGCTCGATGAAACGAATTAGCCAAAACAGACATTCACATCAGATACCCTAGTCTTGAGTCGACATCCGCTTCCTCGTCATACCTTCCCCACCGTTCCTCGGCCAGCCTGAAGAGTACGAAGCGACATCTCATTCTCAGTGAAAGTAGCTAGATCTCCGTTTTTCATTCGCTCGTCGTTCATTGAAGTTCGAGTCAGCCAGTAGGGTCTATTGTGTTCATTTTGTGCTCAAGCCCACCGCACTCCAGCTCACTCAGGCCTATTCCAGCCAAAGTTCGGGAATTCTGCAAAGCTTTGCCCCAGTGGGGATGAGCGAGTTCCAGTGAGCTGGAGAAGGGTCACAAAAACGGTTTCCCAAACCGCTAGTCGGGCAGTTCTTATCCTTTTACTCTCTCAGGTCTCTCAGCCAGGGCAATCCAAGCTGCGGCCATCGAACGAGCACTGTTTCATCGTGCGCGTTCCGGGAGCAAAGGGATGCCCTGGCTGCAAGACCTTCCCCTTGCTGCAACACCAACAACTTTTTCAGTTGTCTTCTTCTCTTCCTTCACCCAACTCGTGGCGGGATGGAAGGGGGTGACCTCACGTGCGCGCGTCGAACGATATACATGCTCCTTCCAAGCTTGCTCGCCTCTCTCTAGGGATGGGGGCTGATTGATCTTCCACTGCGCGCGTCCAACGAGGGCCTTCTGAGGCCGCGCGTTGCGCGAGCACAGAAGATCTTCAGCCTCCATCCCCTCCTCTGTTCCGCGAGCACAGAGGTCCCCCCTCTCTCCCGCCAGTCTCACGCGCCTGCATTGCCCAATCATCTTTCCAGTTCTTACCTCTTTT